>JAGZDD010000068.1 GCA_018369015.1 Clostridiales bacterium
CATAATCCTTCTTCTATTGCTCTCGGATCAGGCATACCGCATATATCAAAATTCTGCAGATTTTCCACTTCATCCTCAACATCATCGTCAAAGCCGTCCTCAAAAATTCCCAACATAATCACATACTCCTTTTAAAATAATTTCTCATCCAGTACTTTGGTTCTTTTTCTAATAACATCAGCCACCTTTTCATCACTTGCAAACCAATGGTGCTTGACAACATGATATGTCAGTTCGTAACATGTCTGCAAAATTGTTCCATCGCTCTGAACGCCAACCCCTGTCATCGCTGCTATGTATTCTAGCATTTACTTTTCACTAAGCTTCATCAGCTTCTCACATCCGTTCGATGAGCCTATGGATATAAGCGGCAATCATTTTCTGGCCCCTGCGGCTTTTTACATAGCCAATCAGTTCCTCCAATGTCTTAAAGCGCTCAACATTGCAGCTCAGCATATTTGGCGTATCTTTGACATCCACACTCACGTCCAGACAGTAGGGCTTTTCTTTCTGCGGCCATTTTTCAGCGATGATTGTACAACGGTTACGGCAGGGTACAAGAAACTCATAAAAAATTTTGGTTTCAAAATCTTTTTGAAAACGCCCCACAGCCTCCTGGACATTGAATGTGCCAAGAGAAAAACCTTGCTCCTTTTCACCGTAGCGCCACCTAAGCTTTGCAATAATTCCATCAATAATCCCGCGGCCCAAAAGACAGGAAAGCCATTCCCCTGGAACCCCTCCAACCATTTCCTCACAGCCATAAGCAAGCCCGGCCAGCCCGCCGGCAACCGCGGCCGTTGTATCTGTATCAAAGCCAAGATTTACAGCTTTTAAAATACACTCTTTGTAATGGCTGCTGTTCATCAGACACCATAAGGCCGCTTCCAGAGTTTCCACCACATAGCCGCCGCTTCGGATTTTTGTTTCAGGCAATTTAGCAAAAGCTTCTGGCTCCCGAAGCCTTTCAAAGCACTGCAATGCTGATTCAAATTCAGGCCGCCGGCCATACCAGCTAAGGGCCTGCTTTACGCCTTCGACAATGGACGTTTTCAAAGGATTTCCTGCCATTAACTTAACAGCAATGCAAATATAAATGCCGCAAGCCGACATTGCAATGGGGTGCCGGTGGGTGAGTGCCGAAACACGGTGTATTGTGTCCATTGCAGCGTCATGCTGAGCAATCGCTTCGCCATAATTAAAATAAAGCTCATAACCCAACGGCAATATACGCATAAGAGAGCCGTTGCCATTAGAATAAAGATCATCGCCGCCGCATTTTTCCGCCAAAGTTCCATGGGAATAGCGCTGCAAGGCGCCAGCCACAGTGATTCCACAGTCAAAGCACCAGCCCCGGGCAGTATAGGCTCCATGTTCCAGCCATTGAAGGAATTTATCCATAATATCCTTTTCATTGACTGTACCAAGATCCCCGAGGCTGTCGGCAAGACACAGTGCCATGCTGCTGTCATCGGACCAGGTTCCCGGCGGCTGATTATGAGAACCATAGCCGCTCATGCCAGTCACAGGCTCTGCTGCAAGAAGTTCCCTTCCGGTAAATTCCTCCGGAACACCGACGGCGTCGCCAACGCATAAGCCATAAATTCCCCCCATAATAAAATGCTCAACTACAGGATAAATACACTTTTCTTGAGGTTTATTATTCATTTTCTCCGACACGCTCCTTCTCCATTTTATTTTATATTTTCAGGCCAGCCTTACAATCGCGCACATTTTTTAGCTACAGCTTAATTTTAGCATTTTTATATACAGGCTGTCCAAAAAACGGCAAAAATGGGAGATATTTTGGAAAAAACGGCAGTTTTCCAGCCTCCGACCAGGAGGTTCCATATATAAAGCATTTATAGCTTTTTTTTCAAATAAATCATATCTGTCAGTTGAACGCCACATTCATAAATAGGATGATCATAATTGTCTATAAAAAAATTCTTGATACGATGTGACCGGATGAAACCGCATTTTTCATAAAAAGGAATTGTCAGCGGGCTGTCTCCGGTGCCAACTTGCAGTATAGAATATGCGCCTTTATATTTCATCGCAATAAAATGAATCAGGGCTTTACCGTATCCTTTCCCCTGGCTTTGCGGTTTTGTCGCAATATTTTTGATTTCAAGAACACCGTTCCCTTCATCGGTGACGATACATTCACATTGAATCCCATGATCATCCAACACATACATTGTGCCTCTGTCAATATAACGGTCAATCATGTTTTCTTGTTCATCCGCTAATAATAACAGAGAAATAAATTGTTTTTTATCTTCCTTAATTTCTTTAATTTCCATATCTTTATGCTCCTTTTAAGTGTTCTTTTTATCTATGCTATCATGGCCGCGCTGCGCCCACGATATGGCTTTGCCTTTCGCTGCGTACTTGTGCGAAAAGAAAAATTCGCTCTAAAAAAACCGCAGGGGATTCCTGCGGTTCAATAAAGCTATTCTACTTGTGTCAAAGAACTTCAGTTAATGTCTTTTCGCCAGCTCTGCAAATATTTCATCCCATGTAACGCCCCGTTCTGCCATAAGGACGATCATATGGTAAAGAAAATCCGAGATTTCATATTTTAGCTCGCTGGCATCCGGATTTTTCGCGGCAATAACAATTTCTGTCGCCTCTTCCCCCACTTTTTTCAAAATCTTATCGATTCCTTTGTCAAATAAATAGCTTGTATATGACCCTTCTTTTGGATTCTCCTTCCGGTCGGCCACTGTTGCCATAATTTCCTGAAGAATCGCTGCCGGATTCACATGAGCATATTCCTTTTTGGCAAGATTTGTAAAAAAACAGCTTTCACTGCCTGTATGGCAGGCCGCTCCAATCTGCCTTACTTTGGCAAGAATCGTATCTGCGTCGCAATCAATGTCCAAAGATTTCACAAACTGATAATGGCCGGAAGTTTCTCCCTTTTTCCACAGACATTTACGGCTCCGGCTGTAATAGGTCATCCGGCCGCTCCGGATTGTTTCCCCGTAGGCTTCCTCCTTCATATAGGCTAACATCAGCACTTTTCCGGACTTATAGTCCTGGACAACCACAGGAATCAGCCCTTCGCCATTTAGTTTAAAGGCGCTAAAGGGCAGGGCGCTTTCAAAAAGAGAAACGCCAATCTCCCGGCTTTGAAACGCTTTTTTTAGTTCATAAATATTCCCCGATTTTCCAGGCAAAGCTCGCCATACCGCCCCGGACACATAAGGATCAGCAAGGGAATCCGACAAAGTGTTCACAAAATCCCCTATAATCTCATGCAGGTCTGTTCCGTCTCCTCCAGGCGCAGGACTGCCCTCCGGCTGTTTTTCAAAAACAATCATATCCAAATCAAGTGCTTTTACTGCGTCCGCATATTTTTTCCGGCAGTCTGCGTCAAAAAGCCAGCGCCGGCAGCCCGTTCTGCTGACAATTTCCCGAAACTCTTTGTCATCAGGCAGCGCTTCTTTTGGAACCGTAAGAAAGGTTCCGATCACATTGGCGGTGTCAAAACGGGCCACTCCCTCTTTAAGCGTTTCTATACCACCGCCCTCTAAAGGGTTCATCACCGTTTTCGCAGCGCCGGCATAAATGATTTTTTTAATATCTTCAAAACGGGCGTATTCCTGGTAAACCAAAAGAGGAGTATCGACAGCCCCGCTAATTTCCGTTAATAACCGGATCAAATCTTCTTCCCGCCCGCTAAAGGATTTTCGCCCATCCCATAAAAGAATTTCGTCTGCGCCGCCTTCTTCCACGCGCTGCGCATCCTTTAAAATATCAGCGCAAAAATGTGACCTGGTTTCGCTATCCCTCAAACAGATTGCAGGTATTAATTTTTTAATTTTCATTATATAACAGTCCTTTTTCAAATATATCAATGGCCTCTTTCAGGTCAATACCACCGCTATAAAGGGAAGATGCAATAATAATCCCCTCAACATTAAGCTCGCAGATCGCCGCCAGATCCGCAAGGCAGCTAATACCTCCAGCATAAATAATCCCCACCTCTGTACGGGCCACAAGCTCCCTTGTATTATCAATACTCGGCCCCTTATGCAGCGACGAGCTCAAAATATCTGTATAAACCACAGTTTTTATACCGCACCGGCCCATCCCGTTTGTCAGGGCAATCGGATTATATTTACTAAGCCGCTCCCGGCCTTCAATGGCTACCATGCCATTAACCGCGTCAATGCCTGGTACAAAATGCTCACTTCCAAAAGATGAAACTGCTTCCTCCACAAACCTGTTGTTTCTTACCGCCTCCGTACCACACACGACCCTTTGTACGCCAAGGCTGAGCATATGGTCAATATCTTTGATCGTGCGGACGCCGCCCCCTGCCTGAATGGGAATATCTACGGCCGCGGCAATTTCCCGGATCAGTTCATCGTGGACAGGGAACCCCATCACAGCTCCGTCCACATCGACAATATGTAAATAGGATGCCCCGGCAGCTTCCCATATTTTTGCCAGCCTGACCGGAGAACTTGTAAACAAATTTTGTTTATCGGACATTGCTGCCGCCGGGTTGAAACATTTTCCATTTTTAATGTGAATGGTTGGATATAATTGCATATATTTGACCTTCCTTTTAGAGTGCTCCTTTAGTAGATAATACATCATGTATCCGCGGATCAAGACTTACCGCCGCATCCAGCGCCTTTGCGAAGGCTTTAAAAATGCCCTCGATAATATGATGATTATTCTCGCCGGAAAGTAATTTGATGTGCAGATTCATTCCGGCACTGTAGGATATGGCATAGAAAAACTCCCGGACCATTTCTGTATCAAAATTCCCGACCCGGTCAGCAGACAGAGCCACATCATAGCCAAGCCATGGCCTTCCCGAAAGATCCATAGCTACAAGGACAAGCACATCATCCATAGGGAGAATAAATGAGCCATAGCGGCAAATTCCTTTTTTATCCCCCAGAGCCTTTTTTATGGCCTCACCAAGCACAATGCCTGTATCTTCAACGGTATGATGGCAGTCCACATGCAAATCCCCGTTGACCTCTAAGTCCATATCAAAAAATCCATGGCGGCAAAAACTGTCAAGCATATGGTCAAAAAAACCGATCCCCGTCTTAATCGCTGCCCATCCTTTGCCGTCAAGCTTTAATTTCAATTGAATATCTGTTTCTTTTGTCTTGCGGTGTATAACTGCTGCCCGCTCATCCATACAAAATCCCTCCCGTCTTAAACCTGAACTTATTAATCCTTAAAACGCACGCGTATGGAATTTGCATGGGCTGTCAGGGATTCAGCCTCGGCAAAATGTATAATATCATCCTTCGCAGCCCTTAAGGCTTCTTTTGAATAATAAATGATACTTGATTTTTTTACAAAATCGTCCACGCCTAAAGGCGAGAAAAATTTCGCAGTTCCGTTGGTCGGCAAAATATGGTTTGGCCCGGCAAAATAGTCGCCCAAAGGCTCCGAACTGTTTTCGCCAAGGAAAATCGCCCCCGCGTTTTTTATTTTTGTCATAATCTCAAACGGATGACTTGTTACGATTTCAAGATGCTCCGAGGCAATATCATTAGCAATAGCAACGGCGCTGTCCATATCATCGGCAATCAGAATATAGCCATAATTTTCAAGAGATTTTTTTAGAATATCTTTTCGTGAGAGCTGCTCCACAAACGTATCCACCCATGCTGAAACTTCTTTTGCCAAAGCCTCGCTGGTTGTCACCAAAATTGCGCTGGCCAGCTCATCATGTTCGGCCTGGGATAACAGATCTGCGGCAATATATTCCGGATTTGCCGTTTCATCGGCAATCACAAGAATCTCACTGGGTCCGGCAATGGAATCAATGCTCACATGGCCGTAGACCGCTTTTTTCGCTAACGCCACATAAATATTGCCCGGGCCTACGATCTTGTCTACTTTAGGAACTGACGCTGTTCCATAAGCCAATGCAGCAATCGCCTGGGCGCCGCCCACCTTAAAGATTTGAGTAGCTCCAGCCTCACAGGCTGCCACAAGGGTCGTTGGGTTAATTTTCCCGTCCTTTCCCGGCGGCGTCACCATTATAATATGCTCCACACCGGCAACCTGGGCAGGAATCGTATTCATTAAAACAGAGGATGGATAAGCTGCCTTACCTCCCGGCACATAAATTCCCGCAGAGCTTAACGGCGTCACTTTCTGTCCTAAAATCGTTCCGTCCGCAGTCGTATCGAACCACCCATACCGCTTCTGTTTTTCATGGTAAGCCCGTATATTGTCCATGGAGCGGCGAATCACACCTAAAAGGTCAGGATCAACTTTTTCATAGGCTTCTTCAATCTCCGCCTTTGTTACACGTATATTTTCTCCATTCAGCCGGGCGCCATCAAATTTTTCTGTGTATTTAAACAGCGCTTCATCTCCCCGCGTCCTTACGTCTTCGATAATCGCAGCAACCGACTGCTCGTAAGCCGTATAATTATTGGGGCTTCTTTTAAGCAGATCCCCTAAAACATCGGTCGCGCTGCTTTTTGTTAAACGCAACGTTCTCATTTTTATCTCATCTCCTTATAACTAGCAGTATAATGTCCACTTTGTGGACATTATACTGTGGCCTTCCGGCCACAGCAGTTTTGCCGGATGCGCAGCGGATTTCTGCGGCTTGCGCAGAAACCTCCTTATGCGCAGGTATAATGTCCACTTTGTGGACATTATACTGTGGCCTTCCGGCCACAGCAGTTTTGCTGGATGCGCAGCGGATTTCTGCGGCTCACGCAGAAACCTCCTTATGCGCAGGTATAATGTCCACTTTGTGGACATTATACCAAAGCTTACGCCAAACTTCAATGTTCGTTATTTTGTACCAGCGGCTTCATCTTATATAAAAGCCGGGTGATACGGTCGTTCTCCATTTTCATGCTTACCTGATTGACAACCATACGGGCGGAAAGGGGGCATACCTCCTCAAGCACCTGAAGGCCGTTTTCTTTTAAAGTAGATCCAGTTTCCACAATATCAACGATAACTTCGGAAAGACCTACAATCGGCGCCAGTTCTACGGAACCGTTAAGCTTAATAATTTCCACAGTCTGGTGTTTTTTATTGTAAAAATAATCTTTAGCAATATGGGGATATTTGGAAGCAACCCGGATTAATTCCTGATGTTTTAAAAGCTCCCTGGCGCTTTTGGGCCCGCACACGCACATCCGGCATTGTCCGAATCCAAGATCCATAACCTCGTAAAGTCTCCGGCCCTCCTCAAGAATTGTGTCTTTTCCAACGATCCCAATATCGGCGGCTCCATACTCTACATAGGTGGGAACATCGCTGGCCTTGGCCAGAAACATTTTAATTTTTTGCTCCTCATTGACAAAAATCAGCTTTCTTGTTTTTGGGTCCTTCATTTCATCCATGGTAATCCCGATTTTTTCAAAAAGCTCCAGGGATTTTTTGGCCAGGCGCCCTTTCGCCAGGGCAAACGTTAAATATTCCATGGCTGCTCCACCTCCCATGTCTGTTTTGTAATTGTTCCAGCTTCCGGGTTTTTAATAAACTCTATTATCTGACGGATCCGATTTTGTACACAAAAAGCTTTATAATCCTTCAGAGTCAACTTTGAATTTTTCCCGGCCATTGTTACAGCAATGTTTTCCCCGCGCATTTTCCTGGCCTCTTTCGCGGCCTCAAAAAAACATCCGTCATCATACAAAACCATAGCGGCTGGAGCATTTAAAGTAATGTCAATTCCCTGACGGGAAAGGGCAGCCATGAGCTGATTAACAACAAGAGCAAAACCCACTGCCGGAACATCTTTCCCAAACTGGCCGACAAGGTGGTCATAGCGTCCGCCTTTAACAATGGCATCCCCTGTGCCGTAAGTATATCCTCTGAAAATGACGCCTGTATAATAATCATAAGTCGTAAGCATCCCCAAATCAAAGGTCACATAGTCCTCGCAGCCATAAGCCTTCACGACTTCATAAACCTGCTCCAGCCGGTCCAGGGCATTAAGCGCTCCGGTATTAGATGTCAGCGTCCGGACATTTTCTAAAATTTCCCAGGAACCGGACAAATTAGGCAGCTCCATCAAAATATTTTTCAGCTCACGGTTAATCTTTTTTTCCTCAATCAGATTTTCAATACCAAAAAAATTTTTATTTTCAATCAGTGATTTTAAAAGCTCCTCATTTTGCGCATCAAGCCCGGCCTCCTCCATCAGGGCGCTAAAAAAACCGGCATGCCCAATATCCATAACAAATTTTGTAAGGCCGGATCTTTTTAGCATTTCTATAGAAAGCGCAATCAGTTCCCCGTCCGCAGCCGCACTGTCGTCGCCGATAAACTCAGCGCCCATCTGGGTCGACTCCTTTAAAAGACCCTGATAGCTGGAATTATTGATAAAAACATTACCCACATAGGAAAATCTCAAAGGGATTTTTTCATCCCCGAAATACTTAGCTACCACCCGGGCAATGGATGGCGTTATATCTGGGCGAAGCACAAGGGTATTGCCTTCCCGGTCAAAAAATTTATACATTTCCCGGGATTTCACAGTTCCTCTATCCCCGTTAAATATATCAAAAAATTCAAATGCCGGCGTCTGTATCCTCTGATAACCGTACATAGAAAGTACCCGGGCAAGCATTTTCTCAAGCTCTGTCTTTCTGACACACTCGGCTCCGTAAATATCCCGTACCCCCTCTGGCGTATGGAGTAAAATATCCTTCATTATTTAAATCTCCCTTCACTCTATATCAAAAATTCCTCTGTGGGCCTTTGCTTTATCATTGTAAATCGATAATTCGCTAATGTGTGAATATTATACACATCTATCCTTATTTTGTCAACAACAAAGAATTTTGCCGGAGTATCGCTCAAAAAACGGCTGCGCAAAGCCAATTCACTGCCTTACCCAGCCGCCGCAATTTGTATTTAAAACTTTCCGTATCAAAAGCCATATCCCCCCTGCAGCAAACAGCCATGCCGCTTTACGCCGCTTTCACCTGTCAGAGTTTATTTCCCGGCTGTCCAAATCTTTTTGCAGCGCCGGAAGGTACTGGACGTAATAGCCCTTCACAGGAATAATGTAGTCCATATCCAGCTCATCAAACTTAAAGCTTTTACAATGCCCGGCTTTCGCCCGGTTCCAAAATTTCACAAGCTCCTTAAACCGCATGTAGTAATAGGTATGGCTGACGCCAAAGTAAATGAGCAGAAAGGCCACGCCGCCCTGGCGTTCAAAATCCTCCATAAATACAATCTGATGTTCATGGACATTCGCCAGGGGAAAGGTTCCTGTCTGACATTCCTTAGCGTCAAAGCAGACAGGGATTCCCTGTACAGCCCCGATATAATCTACTGTAGAGCGCTGCTCAAAATAGGCCAGTGTAATATGTCGGTTCTCTTTGTCAATTTTAATCGGCTTGATGGGCGTAGGGATTTTCTGGATCAGCGCCAGGCCGCCCTGACGGTAGCGCTCGTTTGTCAGATTGACCATTTCCTCAAGCTGCGAACCTCTAAGCCCTCTTGAATTCCAGGTTGCCATAATCATCCACCTTATCCGTTATTTTTTCCTGCTGTAAAATACATGTAAACAGCGGCGGAAGGGGCGCCCTAAAGGTTGCCCCTGAAATCTCAAAAAGGCGTAATGTATCTTTGGGCATTGTCATTTGTACGCAATGAAGAAGCTGGTATTTTAAATGATATTTGCTGTAAAAATAGCGGTTATCCCCCGGATGGCCGTACTTGCCGTCTCCGGCAATGGCGTGGCCAACGCTGGCCAGATGCGCCCGGATCTGGTGGGAACGGCCGGTAATTAAATGTACCCACAAAAGAGTCATCTTCCCGTTTCCGCCAACAGGTTCATAATGGGTTTCGATAAAATCACTTCCCGCGCTCTTTTCCTGAGTAACAGCGACAGTATTCCTCTTTTCATCCTTGACAAGATAGCCCTTAATTTTTGCCCCCGACCGGACATCGCCGTGAACAAGACAGCAATAATATTTTCCAACCTTCCGCTCCCTTATAAGTTCTGACATATCCTGGAGACCCTGCATTGTCTTTCCGGCAATTAAAACGCCGCTTGTATTTCTGTCCAGCCTGTGGCACACAGACGGCCTAAAGCTCTTAAAATCCTCAGGAACCGCCTGTTTTGTCCGGATCATATAGGATAAAAGCTCCTCATTCACCGAAACATCCCCGGGAGCCGCTTTCTGTGAAAGAGCGCCCGCTGCCTTATTAATGACAATAATATCCTTATCCTCATAAATAATATCCAGGTGATCTCTCACGAGCTCAATGGGATTGCCAGAAAACTTATCTATCGTTTCATCGGACAGCCAGAGCTTAATCTCATCCCCAACCGACAGCTTTTCACTGCCGTCTGCTTTTTTATCATTTAATGTAATATTCTTTTTTCGCAGCATTTTATAAATAAAGCTTTTAGGCGCCTTATTCAGCATTTTCACAAGCAGCTTATCCAGGCGCTGCCCGGCCTCATTCGGCGTTACCCTGCGGCTTTGCATCCCAATCCCCTCCTTTCATCTGTTTGCCGTGCTTTTCACGGCATCAAGTTATCCCCTTGCGGGGTTTCCTCTATCTGCCGTGCTTTTCACGGCATCAGGTTATCCCCTTGCGCAGGGCTTACACAGCCCGGCTTAAAAGGTCAGATACAATTTTTTCCTCGGTTTTTCCAGGCTCATTTTCCCGGGCCGATACTTTTTTTATAAACTCATAATATTTTTGAAAATCTGTATAAACGGCTGGCGTTGCCTCGCTCCCTGCGGCCTTAACGCTGCCCTTTAAATATTCCCGGATTTTTTCCGGCTCCGTCTTTTGCTTTGGCGCAAAGGCAAATATATTTTTGCCGCGCACAACTGCAATGGCTACATACATGGAGCCTTCATACCGGGTCAATACAAGATCCGCAAGAACACGGCTATTTTTCTTTACAAGGCCCTCTATTTTTTCATATTCCTCCCGGCTGCCCGTATGATATTTTGCCACAAGAATCAGGGCAATCAATGCCTTTGCCGCTGGAAGCACAAGGATAATCCCCACAACCGTCGCTACGTTGAAACGGGTTCCCGTATATATCCAGCCACCCGCAATAATCGCCGAGATAACAATGACCCATAAAATAACCTTCACAAGCTGGCGTTTTTTATAGGCATCTATATAGCCATAATCTCCGCCAGACAGGCGTTTGCCCGTATCCGCACTCCCCTGCCTGCTCATAAGATCCTCCCCATTCCTTTTAAAATAAGCGCGTGTGGAATAATTTTTGCCGCAATTCTAAAACTCTTCATGGAAAGGCCGTAGACTGAAACAGCTTTTTTCCTCATGGAATCTCTCCAGGCATGACAAACGACCTTTTTAGGATCTGCCATAAAAAACAGTTTCATGGCAGACAGTGCCCGGCCACTGCCGCAGTGGTCAAAAAATTCCGTTTTTACAGGCCCGGGGCAAACCGCAGTGACCCATATATCCCGTTTTTTAAGCTCCTGCCGCAGGCTCCGGGCATAGCTTAAGACATAAGCTTTCGTTGCCGCATAAATGCCAAAGCCCGGCTGAGGCAAAAAGGCGGCGCTGCTGGCCAGCATAAGTATGCGGCCGCCGCGGACCATATAAGGCAAAGACATTTGGACAAGCCCTGTTAAGGCACGCACATTCACATCTGCCATCCCAAGGGCATCCTCCATCTTCAAATCAATATTTTCCCCATATTTTCCAAAGCCAGCGCTGGCCGCTGCAATATAAATATGGGGTTTTTTAGAATCCATAGTATTTTTCAGCTCATAAATGTTCTCCCGTTTTGCTAAATCCATTTCAAAAATCCGAAGGGGCTTTCTTACATGAAACTGGAGATTTAAAAGTCTGTCTTTTCGCCTGGCAATGACCCATATTTCATCAAGCATAGGACAGTTTTTATCAATGATTTTTACAAGCTCTCTCCCCATTCCTGATGAGGCGCCGCTGACAACAGCGATTTTCATAACCATCAGCCTTTCTTTTTATGTACATTCCGAATTGTTTTCTTTTTCTTCTGAGCAGCCTTTTTAACCGGCTCATATCCAAACTTCTCTTTATCTTTGTATTTTGGCCGGATCAGGCAATGTTTATCATAGCCGATTAAATCGGTTCTCCCAGCAAGCCTTAACGCCTCAGATACAAGCTCGTAGTTTTTCGGGTTCCGGTACTGGATCAATGCCCGCTGCATCGCTTTTTCATGGGGATCTTTAGGCACATAAACTTTTTCCATTGTCCTGGGATCGTACCCGGTATAGTACATACATGTGGACAGGGTTGACGGCGTTGGGTAAAAGTCCTGTACCTGCTCCGGCATATATCCCAAATCCCTTAAATATTCCGCCAAAGCAATGGCATCCTTCATCGTTGAGCCTGGATGGGAGGACATCAGGTATGGCACAAGATATTGTTTCTTTCCGAGCCGCTCATTCATTTGTTTATATTTTTTCGTAAATTCCTCGTAGACGCTGTTCTCCGGTTTTCCCATCAGCCGAAGCACGTTATCAGAAACATGTTCAGGTGCAACCTTAAGCTGCCCGGACACATGATATTCGCACAGCTCTTTTAAAAACCGTTCATCCTTATCTGCAAGAAGATAGTCAAAGCGGATTCCCGACCTTATAAACACCTTTTTCACCTTTGGGATTTCCCGAAGTTTCTTTAAGAGCAAAAGATAATCGCTATGGTCTGCCCTTAAGTTTTTGCACGGCTTCGGAAACAGACATTGCTTATTCGGGCATACGCCTTTGCTTTCCTGCTTTTTACACGCCGGATAGCGGAAATTCGCCGTGGGGCCTCCTACATCGTGAATGTAGCCCTTAAAATCCGGCTCCCACACAAGCTGCCGGGCCTCGTTGACAATGGACTCGTGGCTGCGGGCCTGAATCATCCGGCCCTGGTGAAAGGTCAGGGCGCAAAAGCTGCACCCTCCAAAGCATCCCCGGTTGCTCACCAGGCTGAATTTCACTTCTTCAATGGCAGGAACACCGCCTGCCGCCTCGTAGGACGGGTGATAAGTACGCATATAATTCAAAGAATATACCCGGTCCATTTCCTCTGTCGTCAGGGGCCAGGCCGCCGGGTTTTGAATGACATATTCATGGTCTGAATATTTTTCAATCAGCGTTTTTCCAACATAAGGATCCGTATTCGTATATTGGGTATAAAAGCTCTTTGCATACGCCTTCTTATCTGAGGAAATCGTTTCATAATCTTCAAGGAAAATACCATCGGCAACATTTTCCGTTGTTTTTGCCTTATAAACGGTTCCCCGGATAAATGTAATGTCTTTCACATCAAGGCCGGAATTTAGAGCATCCGCTACTTCGACAATACTGTGCTCGCCCATGCCGTAAAGCAAAAGGTCGGCCCCGCTGTCAAGAAGGATGGACCGCTTCATCCGGTCGCTCCAATAATCATAATGTCCAAGACGCCGAAGGCTTGCCTCAATACCGCCGATAATGACCGGAGCATCCTTGTAGGTCTGACGGATCAAATTGCCATACACAATTGTGGCGTAGTCCGGGCGCTTTCCAAAAACGCCGCCCGGCGTATAGGCGTCATTATGGCGGCGCTTTTTAGACACAGTATAATGATTCACCATCGAGTCCATATTTCCCCCGGAAATAAGAAACCCAAGCCTTGGACGTCCAAAAACGTCAATGCTCTTTTTATTTTTCCAGTCCGGCTGGGAAATAATACCCACACGATAACCGTTAGCCTCCAAAATGCGGCTGATGATCGCATGGCCAAAGGATGGATGATCGACATAAGCATCCCCGATCACATAGACAAAATCCACCCCCCTCCATCCTCTTTTTTCCATGTCTTCCCGGCATACCGGAAGGAAATCTTTGATCATTCGTTTAACTCCTTATATGATTATGATAACCATTCAGTTGCTTTCATAGTAAAGATTTGATAATAATCTTTTATATAACTATCCGAAAGACGGCGCTTTTTTGCTTCGTCCGCTGAGGAAAAATCATCCTCCACGGCCACGCAGGCCATGCCCGCAGCTTTCGCGGCCATAATGCCGTAGGGAATATCCTCGAATACAAGACATTCCTCACAGTCCGCCTGAAGGCGCTTTGCAGCTTCGATATAAACATCCGGGTCCGGCTTTCCTTTGTGAATGTCCTCGCCTGTAAGTATTTCCTCAAAATATTGACTAATACCATGGCTTTTTAATACGCCGCGGGTCAGCTCACGGGAATTGCTCGTAGCAATGGCACAGCGGATTCCCCGGAATTTAAGGAATTTTAAAAATTCCCGGACGCCATTTTTTAAAGGCACCTCTTTCATATATTTCTCCCAGGCCATTTCATTCCAGTCCGAAATAATTTTTTCCACACTGTCTTTGATCCCAAAACGCTCCTGGAAATAAACGGCCGTCTGAGTCACGCTAATCCCCGCAATGGCATCTCCAAGGTCATCAGGCATAGCAATACCAAAACGGCCAAGATAATCAATATCAATCTGCTCCCACACCCACATGGAATCAATCAATGTGCCATCCAGGTCAAAAATCACGGCGCGAACCCCTTCCAAAAGCGGGAAAATGGGGCCGGCCCCACAGCCTTTTTTTGCGCCGGATGATTTGGAATCCGCTTCAGCCTTTAAAAGCTCAAGCTCCCGGGTATTAAGCTCCCGGTATGCTCCGGGCGCCAGGCGTTCGTCTAAGGACAGGCTCCCCATAGCCAGGCGTTTTAAGTAAACAACTTTCTTTCCCACAGCCTCAAACATCCGCTTGACCTGGTGAAATTTCCCTTCGTAAATCTCAAGGAGAATTTCGCTCTCTTGTAAGGCTTCGGATGCCGATAAAACCGTCAGCCGGGCAGGCAGAGCCGTAAACTCCTCATCCACCTTTAGGCCGGCGGCAAAGGCCGCCGCGTCGTCATTAGTAACATACCCGGAAACCCTGGCATAATAAAGCTTTGAAACATGTTTTTTCGGGGAAAGGAGCCTATGGCACAGCTCCCCGTCATTGGTCAGCAGTAAAAGCCCTTCAGTATCCTTATCCAGCCTTCCCACCGGAAACAGATCCTTGCGTTTTTTACAGTCAATAAGGTCAACCACTGTCCTGTCCTGCGGACTTTCTGTTGCAGATATAACCCCTGCGGGCTTATGAAGCATATAATATTCGTAATGAACATAGGACAGGGCGCGGCCGTCACACACAACCACATCAGCCAATGTATTAATCTTCATTTCCGGCCCGCTGGCAGGCCGCCCATTGACGGTCACAAGCCCCCGGCGTATTTTTTCCTTTACCGTGCTTCGGGTGCCTTCACCCATATCCGACAGATATTTATCTAAACGAACAACCGTTTTCATATTTACCTCTTTTCTGGCCATTCTTTCAGGCCATTCAGGTATCCCCTTGCGGGGTCTCCTCTTTTCTTCTTTACCTGCTACCACCGCCAGCCCACGGGATATTTATTTTTCAGCGTACCGCCGTTCATTTTCCCAAATCCCAGCGGGTAACCGCAGACGCAGACAAGGTACCAGCCATTTTCCAAATCCCGCTCAGCTTCAACTGTTTCATCCGTTTCAATTGTTTCACATTTTAAATATTTAACAACCCGGCCGTCAGCTAAGGTCAGATCAAGGACATGGCCGCACTTTTTTGGGGAAACCGCCCGGGCAAATGCCCCGGAAGGCTCAAAACGGTTCTTTTTAAGCTCCCCCAGATACCAGCCGTTGCGGATGACATGAAGGCCCGAAAAATCCGGCATTTTTTCTGGAAAGTAATAGAGGCTTCCTTTTTGTACAACCAGCCTCCTGGAATCAAAATCATCTTCAATTTTTGCTTCCTTTAAAAATTCGTAAAATGGCGTAATATCTGGCACCGATGAATATTTATATCCCGGAACGAAATCCTTTCCCTTGGAATCCCCCGACTTTTTTAAAAGGGCGCAAAAATGCCCTTCCCCGTCCACCCTGTGGGGCCACAGACGCTCCATTTTAAGACATTCCATTTCCGGGCGGTTCTTACAAAGGTACTCAACGCTCTCCTCGTCCTCAAAGCCGGAAAATGTGCAGGTGGAATAAACCATAAGTCCTCCGGGCTTAAGCATGTCCGCGCCGTTTAAAAGAATTTCTCTTTGAATCTCTCCAAAGTAGGCCGGGCCAAACTTTTCCCAATTCGCTGTCATGGAAGGCTTTTTGCGGAACATTCCCTCGCCGGAGCAAGGTGCGTCAATAAGTACCTTATCAAAAAATTCTGGAAACACCTGGGCCAGCTTTTTGGGATATTCAGACAGCACAAGGCTGTTTTTAATTCCAAAGAACTCGATATTTTTAAGCAGCGCTTTTGCCCGGGAAGCGCTGACGTCATTGGACACTAAAAGGCCCGTATTGCCAAGCTTTGCCCCTAGGGCTGTGCTCTTACCTCCCGGGGCCGCGCACATGTCCAAAACAACATCGCCTTCATCAATGGGAAGCAGATGGGCCGGCCGCATGGCCGACGGTTCCTGAATATAATACAGCCCGGCATGGTATAAAGGGTTTTTCGTATATTTCTGGCTTCCATCATAATAAAAGCCCAGCTCATTCCACGGCACACCTTTAAGCGTTTCGCCGGACAATTCAAGATATTTCTCCGGCGAAAGCTTTAGTGTATTGACTCTGAGACCATAATTCATCGGTTTATCATAGCTTTTTATAAAATCATCATATTCGTCCGGAATAAGCTCCCGGATTTCATCCAAAAATTTCTGTGGAAAATCAACCATTAACTGCGCTCCTTATTTATGCGGGCAACAAACCAAAGCCAGGCCTGCCTGATCCTGGCGGCTGCCGCCTTCTCTCATTCTGTCTTTTATGTAACTCTTCCGCCATGCGGCTGAAAAGTTACGTTTTTATAACGATTTCTCATATATTTCATCAATGAGCAGTTCCCTTCCGTCTGCCGCGCTTGTCGCTAGGGTATCGCACCGCTCATTTTGCTCATGGCCGTTATGCCCCTTAACCCAGTGAAAAGTAACCTCGTGATTTTTCATAGAAGCCAGCATCCTCTGCCAAAGGTCCACATTTTTTACCGGTTCATTTTTTCCCCGCTTCCAGCCCTTTTTTATCCATCCTTGAATCCAATGCTGGTTAAAGGCATCCACGACATATTTGGAATCGGAATACAAATCCACCTGGCACGGCCGGTTCAGTGCTTCCATTGCCGCAATCACCGCCATCATTTCCATACGGTTATTCGTCGTACGCCGAAAACCGGCCGAAAGCTCCTTCACATGCTTAATTCCCTTTGTATCAATATATTCAAGAACAGCGCCGTAGCCGCCCGGGCCTTCCGGGTTCCCTCTGGCCGCGCCGTCTGTATAAACAGTCACTCTCAATCGCTCTTACCGCCTTTCATTGATTTTACCGCACCTCCCATAACATCAGCTGATCCCCCCTTGCAGGTTTCATTACTGCTTTTAATTTAATGCCGCCCAGCTTCCTGTCTTTTCAAAATTCCTTGCCGCCATTGCCGCTTCATCAATAATGCCTTTATCAAACCCAATAATCCCAAGAAGCTTGATGGCATTGCGGGAGGTTGCCCTTCCCGGATAAAGCACATAATCAAAGGTCACTTCATTGTCGCAGACCTCCTCCTGGAAATGGTAATTGGAAAATTCTTTTTCCAGAACCGACGTCAGCTCTATGTCGTGGGTCGCCGCAAAACACAGGGCGTTCATCTGGGCCAATGCATATAAAATTCTTGAGGAGGCCGCAATACGCTCGATGGTATTCGTTCCCCGGAGCACCTCGTCAATAAAGCACAGTACAGGAGCGTCCGCTTTTGAGGCAGCATCTACAATACGCTTAAGAGATTTGATTTCCACAATATAATAGCTCTCATTGCTCTGGATATTATCCTGGAGCGCCATAGAGGAATAAATATTGAAATATCTGGATTCATAAGAGTCTGCCAGGCATGTATAAATTGTCTGGGCCAAAATGGCATTAATAGCAATCGTTTTTAAAAATGTAGATTTTCCCGAAGCATTGGACCCGGTCAAAAGAACACTTTTGCTTTCATCCAAGGTATTCGTCACCGGGTTCACAATCATTGGATGATAAATATGCTCTGTTTTCATAAAAATCGGGCCATCGCTGTGGAGCACCGGCGTACATACCGGCGTTCCCTGCTGTTTGCTCATATATTTCCGGTAAGAGGCAATGGCAATGTCACAGTCAATCTCGCCAATCGTATCCATAATTGTATCTAACTCCTTGCCATATTTAAACAGCCGGTAAGCCAGATAGTCAAAAAGAATAAGGTCAAAATGGGTCATCATTTTGATATAGTCAAGGAAAATAGCTAAAAGATCCGCCGAAAACTCTGTTCCTGTCACAAAAAGCCAGGAATACCGGCTAATGCTTGAAAGGGGCTTCGCACATTCCTTCAGTCGCTTGCCATACTCTGAAATGCCGGCGCAGTTTAAGTCCGCAATTTTAAGCGCCGCCTGGTTCATCCGGGCCAGGTAGGAAAACACAACAAAATAGCTGCTTATATCCGCTTTCCTTTTAAAATAAACAATCATATTAAAAACAATAACAATAATCAGCGCCGGGAGCCATACAACGGGATTGACAATACAGCCCATAACAGAAATCAAAAGCGCTGCCAGACATGCGATATGGAGCGCCGGCTTATGGGGCCGCATGGAACGTATGCCGGTCAAATACTGGCCAACGCTGGAGGTTTTTAATTTTCCAAGCTTTAGCAGTTCATAAGAAACCTGCACCCGCTCTTTCTCATGGCTGTCAAAATATTTGGCAATCCGGTCACGCTCAAGAAGCTGCCCTTCCTCCATACATGGCATATGAAGCATGGCATACAAATATTCCTCCCCAATGCCGGTGCTTGTATTGTTCAAAATCATATAAACGGTTTCCATATCCAAGTCATTCCACGTAATATCATCAATCACTGGTGTCTTTTTTTCTTTATTTTTATAGTAATGGCTGATTCCATTATCATTGTAGCGCAGCGCGGAGTAATCATTTTTCGGCAGAGTGCCATATTCTGCGCGTATTTTCTGCAAAAGCTTTTTTTTTCGGCTAATTCCGTCATAGATGATCTTCGCGGCAATAAGAACAACCACTGCCACAACAATCAGCAATATCATCTGTTTTGAGTCCATAGTATCTACGCCTTTCATATATATTTCACTTCATATTGGATAACAGTTCAGACGGCGCCATTGTTTGCCGCCTGAACTGTTACCATATTAGCATTAATTTGGACATATGTAAAGAAATAAACGTTACTGCTCAGACCAGCCTCGTAAAAGTTCAGCCAGGTCGGCGCACTTGCTGCGCTGACCGTCAGAAAGTGAAACAGGAGTGCAAAAATCCTATCGCCGCAGGCGATTTTTAACTTCATAGGAAACTTCGTTTCCTATGAAGTTAAAAACGCTCCGCTTTGGATCGCACTGCGGCGGAATGGAAGTTGTCGCTTGCGCGACCCGCCGCAGGCGGAGAATCCTGCCAAGCAGGATTCTTTCT
>JAGZDD010000069.1 GCA_018369015.1 Clostridiales bacterium
CGCTCGGCGCGAGAGTTCCGCAAGCGGAACTCTTTGTTCCAAGGATTATTTTTTTTGCTGCCTGCGTATATATTCCGCAAGTTTCATATCTTCTTTTTTTATGTGGTTTGTAAGCCATCCGGCGATAGCGCTGTTGACCTTTCCGACCATTTCAATGGTAGGGCCTTTTTCCGTAAATTCTCTGCCAAGATTTCGGATGACTTCTTTATATGTTTCGTGGTATCTTTTATGGTTGGCATAATCCGGGTAGCCATAACGCTTTTGAAGATCCTCCTCATCGGAGAAATGCCTGGAAGTGTAATCATATAAAAACTGAATGGATTTTTCCAGGGCGTTTCTTCCCTGGCCGCTGCTGCAGGCGTCAAGAAGATTGTTGATCGCGTCGAAAAGCTCTTTATGCTCGCTGTCAATAAGGTCATTTCCCGTCCGAAGGTCGCTGGTCAGGGAATAGCGGTTAGAGCGGAAGCTTCCTGCCGATGCCTGCGGCACGGATGGTCCGCTGCTGCCCATACGGCCGGAACTTTTCCCGGCTCCGGGAAGGGAGGAGGTCAGGGAAAACTGGCCAATAAGTGTTTCAAGGATCTGCGACTGGCTGGAAAGCTCTTCGCTTGCGGCGGCGCTTTCCTGGGCTGTTGCAGAATTTGTCTGAACAACGCTGGAAATCTGGTCGACGCCCTGGCTGATTTCACTGATCGAAACCGCTTCGTTTTTAGCTGTTTCAGAAATTTCGCTCACATAGGAAACGGCCTGATTTGTGCTGTCCACCGCGCGGGTCATAGACTCGGCTGTCCTGTTAGCCATGTCGCTGCCGTGCTTGACTGCTGTGATTGTACTTTCGATCAGGCTTGTGGTATTTGTAGCCGCCTCCGCGCTTTTGGAAGCCAGATTGCGCACCTCGTCGGCAACGACCGCGAATCCCTTTCCGGCGCTTCCGGCCCGGGCAGCTTCCACGGCTGCGTTTAAAGCAAGGATATTCGTCTGGAATGCAATATCCTCAATGGTTTTAATAATTTTACTGATGTCATTGGAACGGCTGCTGATTTCTCCCATAGCCGCAATCATTTCCCGCATGTTCTGGTTGGAGTCGTTTAAGCAGTTTTGCGCTTCAATTACCTGCTGGTTCGCGTTGTTGGCGTTATCGGCCATGTCTGTAATCTGACGGGAAACGTCATCAATGGTTGAGGCAAGCTCCTCGACAGAAGCGGCCTGCTCGGTTGCACCCTGGGCAAGCACCTGGGAACCGTTAGCCACCTGGTCAGCGCCTCCGGCTACCTGGTCGGCAACATTTTTGATTTTCCGAAGAGTATCGCTCAGGCTTGTTTTCATGCGCAAAATGGAAGTGTGAATTGAGGAAAAATCGCCGACATAAATATCCTGATTGGAAGATTCCACGTTAAAGTTTCCCTGGGAAACCTCCCCGATCAGATAATCGAGGTCATGGACAACGTCTGAGATACTTCCGGAAATGCTGCGGAAGCTGTCAGCCAGGCTGCCGATTTCATCTTTGCCGTTATATTTGACCGGATGATCGAAGCTTCCCTGAGCCATATACTTCATTGCGGTTTCGATTTCGCGGATTGGCCTGGAAATGGAAGCCGTAACAATAAAGGTGATCATTACCGTGACGATGAGGGAGACCACAGCAATACAAATGACAAGAATTATTGAAATATTTGTCACTTTGATATTGTTGGAGATGATTTTGGTACGCAGGGCGTCTGACTGGGAAGACAGCTCGGCGGCCATGTCTGCGGCGGAATTTAACGCCGGGGTACACTGGGTCAGTATAATCTCCGTGGCCCGGTCAAAATCGCTGTTTTCCACTGCGTTAATAATGGTATCGCCCAGTGAGAACCAGGAGTTTAAGGCTGTTTCATATTCGGAGAGCTCCTGGGTGTCCAAAACGGCCGTATCCTTGAGGATTTGGAGCTGGTTTTTGATTTCCTCCAGATTTGTGTTGATCTCGTCCTTCATTTCGGAAAACTGGCTTGTATCCTTTGTAAGGGCCAGATCGCGGATATAGCGGGCCGCGATATTCATATAAAGCTGGCTTTCCTTTATGGCATCATCGGTTTTCTGGATGCTGCTGACATAAAAATTAAGGTTGGAATTTGCCTTATTCAGGCTGCTGATCGACAGGATAGCAATGATGACTGTTAAGACAAGCACCATACTAAATGCCGTAAATAGTCGGTTTCTAATGGTTAGTTTCTTTAGCATAATTTTCATCCCTTCTGTCTTCTCCGGTTTTCGGGGAAAACTTTAAAAAATACATATAAATTTCAACAATGGCCTGATAAAGCTCCTGAGGAATTTCAGAACCAAGATTGAGCTGGGTAAGTACGGTGGCAAGTGAATTGTCTTCATAAACAGGAATTTGGTTTTCCAATGCTGTTTCCACAATTTTTTCGGCCAGATAGCCCATTCCTGAGGCAACGATAACCGGAGCCGCAGACTGGGTATCGTCATATTTTAATGCGACCGCTTTTTTGTTTAATGTGTCATTAAACTGTGACATTGATTGAATTTCTCCCTTCCTTAATTTTTGGAAAAACTCCGCTGACAGGAATTGTTCCATTGCTTTTATCAATACCTAGATAGTCACATTTTAAATGATTCCTTTTGAGTATTTCGGCAAGGCCAGAGCGCAGCTCGCTCTCAGCGTCTTCAAGGCCCTGGGGATAAAAAAGCTGCAGCTCCACGGATTCATTGGCGTAATACAAAATGACTTCAAAGGTGCCGGTATGTTCAAGGCTAAATTTAAGGAGCAGACGTATCCCACGTTCTTCCTTACCGGTATCGCTGTTTTTGTTACGGTCGTCCGGGTCGATCCACATTTCCGAAAGGGCAAGGCTGCCGTTAATATCCATAGGAACAAGAAGATGGGTTAAGGGCATATAAACACTTTCGTTAATAAGAATACTGCGGATAATATTTTCAAAAATCTGTTTATTATCCGAGCCGGCCTCGCCCCTCATCCCCGCCTGGAGTATATGGATAAATGCCTGCTGCCAGGACGTTTCCGGGCTGTCTGCCTGAAATTTTGCGGCGCGGGAAAGCTCAAATAATTCCTGAGCGGACAGACTGCCTAAAGCTTTATTAAACGAAGGAAAACGCTGCAAAAATTTATAGGCGTTATAAACCCGCTCTATATCCCCGTTTTCATAGCGGGATATTTGGTAGGCAAGCACACTGATGAGATTCCGCAGTGTGCCGCTTTCCTTTGTGCTGGAAACATATTTTCCGAGAAGCGGGAGAATCTCCTTTTCTAATAACTGAATATTCGGCGTGTGATTCCCGTTTTGAAGCATTTTTAGCTGTCCGGCCAAAGGCTCTAAGGTACGCCAAAAATCCGGAAGGATGTAGCCTTTCATTTCCCGGAGATTTTGCTGTATACTGCTAAGCAAATGTTCGTCGGAGCTTAAATCCGAGAATTTCCTCAGAAAATCTAACATGGCCGATTTTAACTCTACCGTAGGGGCATTGATAAATATCCGGCGGATGGTGTCAAAAAATGCGCCGTGGAAACGGTTGGACGCCGCCGCCTGCTTTTCAAGGAAGCCTGGCAGATTTTCCGGCGAAAAACGTATAGATTGAAAAAGCTTGGAGATCTGTCCGGCAGTTTCTTTTGAAATCCCGGATTCGCCAAGCAAGTGCATCCGGTTAAATAGCATGGCACAAAGGCTTTCATTGGCCCGGGGGATTTCCTTGAGCGTTTGAATAAAATTTTCAAAATTGGAATGATAATTTAATTCAATATTGCTTTTTCCAGAGTTATTTTGTGCTTCAGGTCTGCCGTCCGGCCGTGTCACCTTATCCGTTTCCACCGGGTTTTTTACATTTAGAGTATTTTCGTAGTTTCCGTTACCCGTCCGGACAGAGGTGTCATAATTTGTGTTTAATGCTGTAGTTACTTTTAATATATTTGACATTTTCTACCTTCTATCACGATTATCTTCTTATTTTTTCCTGTAAATGGACGATATTTTACATAGAATCATATGTAAAATAAGGCGGTGTTTATTTATGGACAATGGCATGGATAATATGCTCGACATGTATTTATATGAAACAAATACACTTCTTGAACAACTTGACGACCTTTTAATTGAGGCTGAGAAAAACCAGGATTTTACAACAGAAGATGTAAACGAGATTTTTCGTATCATGCATACAATTAAAGGCTCCTCTGCAATGATGGAGTTTCAGTCTTTAATGACCATAGCCCACCATGTCGAGGATTTATTCTTTTATATCCGTGAGAACGGCATGGACGCAATTCCTGAAGCCTATAAAAGCGATCTGTTCAACCTTATGTTTAAGTCCACAGATTGGCTGAGGGCTGAAGTGGAAAAGGTTGAGAATAATATGCCTCTCAGTACGAATATCGGCACAATGACAGAAGAAATTAATAACTTTTTGCAAAAAATAAGTAATAATAAGGAAGACAACGGCTTAAAGGAAGCGCCGGGCAAAGACGAAAAAATGTCCGGGGAGCCGCTGCCGGACTGTGCGCAGCCCTATTTCGTCCGCATTTTCTTTGACGAGGGCTGCGGCATGGAAAATCTGCGGGCATTTATGGTGATGACCGCGCTGGCTGACGAGGGGATCGTGTGCGGATATTTTCCTGAAAATGTGGAAAATGACAGCAGCACAAGCGAAGCAATTATTGAAAACGGTTTTTTTGTGTTAGCCAATAACCTTGAGGACGCCCAAAAAATTATGGCTATTGTAGAAGAACAGGGAAATATCCATTCCTATGAGCTGATTGAAAATCCGGCAGGAAAAGAGAGCTCCCCCGAAGGGCAGCAAGACAAGGAAAGCGCAAAAGCGTCCGGGGAGCCTTTGGCCGTGGAGGGCGGCGCAGTGCCCGGGGCCCAAAAGGCCGTGGAAGGCGGCGCAGTGCCCGGGGGCCAAAAGGCCGGGGAAGGAGGCGCAGTGCCCGGGGGCCAAAAGGCCGGGGAAGGAGGCGCAGTGCCCGGGAGCCTAAAGGCCCGGGGAAGCGCTGCGGAAAAAACGGCGGGACAAAACGGTCAGGGCCGCGATAACCTTAAGCAGAGCGTGAAAAAACAAGCGTCTGGCAGCGCGCCGAAAAAAAGCAGCCCGGCAGGCGCAGGCCCGGCGGCTTCGATGAAGCAAAATCTCATCAGCGTCAATCTTTCTAAGCTGGACAGCCTTATGGCCATTGTCGGAGAGATTGTTATTACCGAATCGATGGTCACATCAGCTACGGAAATTAAAAATCTTAAGCTGGACAGCTTTTTAAAATCTGCGCGCCAGCTGCGCAAGCTGACGGACGATCTGCAGGATATTGCCATGTCCCTTAGGATGGTTCCGGTAGCAGCGACATTTCAAAAAATGAACCGGATTGTCAGAGATATGAATAAAACTCTTGGGAAAAATGTGCGGTTAGTCATTGAGGGGGAGGATACAGAGGTTGATAAAAGTATTGTCGATTGCATTGCTGACCCGATTATGCATATTGTGAGAAATTCCATGGATCATGGCATTGAGGAAAACGTGCAGGACCGCATTGACGCGGGAAAATCTCCCGAAGGAACGATTACCCTGTCGGCAAGCCATACCGGCAGCGAGGTCGTGATTTCTGTTACAGATGACGGCCGGGGAATGGACACTGAAAAAATTTTGGAAAAGGCGGAGAGAAACGGACTTCTTAACAAGCCGGCCTCGGAATATTCTCAGAAAGAGGCGCTGGCCCTTTTGATGCTCCCGGGCTTTTCCACCAATGAGGTTGTTACGGAATTTTCCGGCAGGGGTGTCGGCATGGACGTTGTGAAGAAAAATGTGGAATCGGTCGGCGGCGTCATTAATATTACAAGCGAGCTTGGCAAAGGCAGCACAACAACTTTAAAAATACCGCTGACCTTAGCGATTGTTGACGGAATGGAAATCCGGGTAGGAAATTCCATATTTACAATCCCTATTTCCAACATCCGCCAGTCTTTTAAGGCTTCCGGGAAAGATATTATATACGATGCCGCAGATAATGAGATGATTAAATGTATGGATGAATTTTATCCGATTATCCGCGTCAACCGGCTGTATCATATTGAAAATGCTGAGGAGGCAATCGAAGACGGTATTTTGATCTGGGTGGAAGCCAGCGATAAATCCTACTGCCTGTTTGTCGATGAGCTTATAGGCGAGCAGCAGGTTGTTGTGAAGCCTTTGCCGCCCTATCTGAATAATTTTAATATTAAAGAATACGGAATCAGCGGGTGTACGATTTTAGGCGACGGCAATATTAGTATCATTCTCGATATTGCCAGTATGTATGGCGCACAGGCCGGACATTATTAAAGCAGGAGGCATATATGAAAGCAGAATTTTCTGAAATCGCTACAGATATAGTAGAAGATGAAACAGCGGAAAACGATTCCAGGCGTTTCCTTATATTTGAGATTGATAAACTGTCCATTGGGGTGAGCACGGATTTTGTCATTGAAATTATAACAAACCATGCCATTACCAGGGTTCCAATGCTGCCCGGCTATATTGAAGGGATTATAAATCTGCGGGGCCAGATCATCCCCATTGTCAATATACGGCGCCGCATGGGAAAGCCTACAGTGGAATTTAATGATAAAATGTGCATCATTGTCTTAAATATTGAATCCACATATATAGGCATTATTGTCGATACCGTCCAGCAGGTCGTTGACATCAATGTGAAAGAAATATCTCAGGTTCCGGTACATAATGGACAGGAATTGATTAACGGGATGCTGTCTATTGGCGACGGGGCAACACTGCTGTTTTTAGATTGCCAGCAGCTTGTTCACAACTTCTGAGGACGGGAAAATGCTTCAAATCACAGATTATGACTTTCAAAGGCTTGCCAATTATGTAAAAAAATTTTATGGCATTGATTTATCGAAGAAAAAGCAGCTTGTTTCCGGCCGTTTGTCCAATACGGTCATTGCTTCGGGAATGAAGGATTTTGGCGAATATGTTGACAGCATTATTAAAGAAGGGCGCAATTCAGATATTCAGGCGATGTTAAACCGCCTGACGACAAATTATACATATTTTATGCGGGAAAAGGATCATTTTGATTATTTTAAAAATATCATTCTTCCCTATTTGATAAAAACGAAGAAAAATAAAGTTTTAAGCATATGGAGCGCCGGATGTTCCTCCGGGGAAGAACCCTATACGATTTCCATGATTATTAAGGAATATCTTGGAACTTCGGCCGGGGCGTGGGATACAAGGGTGCTTGCGACAGATATTTCTTATGATGCTTTAAGAAGCGCCTATCATGCGGTATATGATGAAAAAGCACTCAGCGCCCTGCCAAAGCAATGGCAAAAAAAATATTTCTGCCCGACATCAGCAAAGGGGATTTACTCTGTTTCAAAGGAACTTAAATCCAATGTGATTTTCCGGGAATTTAATTTAATGGAGCCAATACGCTTTAAAATTAAATTTGACGTTATTTTTTGCCGCAATGTGATGATTTATTTTGACCAGCAAACGAAGGACGCCCTTGTCGGCCGTTTTTACCAGGCGACGAATCCCGGAGGCTATTTGCTGATCGGACACTCCGAGAGCCTTAATAAAGAGCATTTGCCTTATACCTACATACAGCCGGCAATTTACCGCAAAACGAGCAAAAATGAGGAGCCATTAAGAAATGATAGAAAAGATAAAGGTATTCGTCGTTGATGATTCCATGGTATTCAGGAAGTTTTTGACAGAGCGTCTGGCGGCATATCCTGAGTTTGAAGTGGTGGGATATGCTATGAACGCGATCGATGCCAAACACCAGCTTGAGCGCTGCCATCCAGATGTTATGACATTAGATATTGAAATGCCCGGAATCAACGGCATTGATTTTTTAAAAGAACTTCTTCCTGAAAAACCAATTCCTGTGATTCTTGTATCATCCCTGAACATGAATGTATTTTCCGCCCTGTCCTGCGGGGCGGTGGATTTTGTACAAAAGCCGGATATGGGAACCGGCAGCGGCAGGGAGAAATTTATATCGGCGCTTGCCAGAAAAATTGTCACAGCTTCAAAGGCAAAGGTTTTTCCAAAACGAAATATTCCGGTAAAACGGCCAGAAACCGGGAGCCGGGGCGAAAACGTAAACTTTGCCGGGAGCGGGAGCCGGAGCGAAAATGCAAACTTTGCCGGGAGCCGGACCGAATGTAAAGTTCCCGTCTGGCAAAAGGGGCAGGGGCTTCTTTCAATGGCCGGAAAAAATATGGTTATTGCCATAGGAGCTTCTACGGGAGGAACAGAGGCTGTTTTGGAAGTGTTAAAAGATCTCCCTGCGCGTATGCCTGGGATTGTCGTTACCCAGCATATGCCGGAGGGCTTTACAAAGATGTATGCGCAGCGCTTAAACCGCCTGTGCAGGCTGGAGGTTAAGGAGGCGCAAAATGGTGATGAAATACGCAGCGGCCGCGTACTGATCGCTCCGGGAGGGATGCAGATGCAGGTTGTCCGGAAGTCGGGCCATTATGCCGTTTCTTGCTTTAGGGGAGAAAAGGTGAGCGGTCACTGTCCGTCCGTTGATGTGCTTTTTCGTTCTGTGGCCGAAAATGTTGGGAAAGATGCCATTGGGGTCATTATGACCGGCATGGGGAGAGACGGGGCCGAGGGCCTGCTTAAAATGCGCAGGGCGGGGGCTTACACCATTGGCCAGGATAAAGATTCCTGCGTTGTTTACGGTATGCCTATGGTCGCCTTAAATATGGGCGCGGTGTGCCGTCAGGCGTCCTGTGGGAATATTGCTGAAATTCTGATGGGACGTATTCAGAAAATATGATATGATTTTTTGAATACTGGCTTATTTATACGGGATTTGTACCGATATATAATATTATGATGTTGGGGGAAAAGGTCTTTTGACCCCATGATGCCACGGATTTAAGGAGGCGGTATCTATGAAAATATCAGCAAACGAAGTGCGTTTCGGGAACAGCTACAAAGCGCATACAAAGCCGAAGGAAAAGCAGGAAGCATTATCTGGAAGAGCCAGCCATTTTGATACAGTAATTTTAAATAAAGATCGGGATAAGACGGAGGAAGGCCGTATGGCTGCTCAATTATCCAGACAGTTATCCGCACAGATACGCCTTCCGGTATCCCCGGCCCATGTGGAAGCCCTGGAAAAACAGGTCAAAGAAGGCAGCTACAAAATCGATCTTTATCATCTGGCGAGAAAAATAGCGGGAGTATAAAGAAAAAATGGAAAGATATTTATCTATTTTAGAGGAGTTATGCAGTTTATTGGAAGAACTTGTACAGATTGAACAGATCAAGCTAGAGGCTGCCAGGAAAAAGAGGATCACAGGAATTGAGTCGTGTATGAAGCAGGAGCAGGCGGCTGTATTAAAACTGCGGGGGTTAGAGCAGCAGCGGGAACAGGCCCAGGAGCAGCTTGGCTTTGCGGAAAAAACATTTAAAGAGATTCTTCAATGTGCAAACGGGGAACAGTACCGGCAGCTTGCCCCTGTCTATCAAAGACTTTCATCCGGGCTGGAGTTGTTTCGATCCGTAAGCAAAAGCTGTGCGGATATGATATCTGTCAATTTGCATGAGATTGAGCAGAAGCTTAGCAAGGACAAAGCTGCCGGTACCTATGCCACTGACGGCAGTATGGCTAAGGAAAGCAAACATATCACAGACTGGAGAGTTTAAGAGGAGTGCATCAATTATGATACAGACAAGTATGCGTTCGACATTCGGCGGCTTTACAACGGCGCAGCTGGGCATGGCTGCAAGCCAGAAAGCGCTGGATGTTACCGGACAAAATATCGCAAATATTAATACGACCGGGTATACCCGCCAGAGGCTTGATATTGCCAGCATGAATTTAAAATATGTACCGGGAAGGGCTAATGTCGGCTACGGCGTTGAGATGACAGGCGTTTCCCAGTTAAGAGATCCTTTTTTGGATTTGCAGTACCGCAACCAGATGTCGAGCCTTGGAACGACCGACGCAAGGGCGGCAGGCCTTGAGAGGCTCCAAAACGTTTTTGATGAAACACAGACGGACGGTATCCGTGCCGCGCTGCGTGATATTAATTCGGCTTTGGACAAGCTGTCCGGCGAGGTGGGGAACCAGGAATTTGACACAATGGTGAAATCCGAGATGCAAAATCTCGTGAATTTGTTTCATCAGAGCAAAACTTCCTTGAAAGAAATCCGTGAGGATGTAACGTCATCCCTTAAGGACGTTGATATTGTACAGCTTAATAAGACGCTGGAAAATATTGCGCGGTTAAATACCCAGATTAAAAACAGCAATGCCCTTGGAAATCCGGCCTTAGAGCTGCAGGATGAGCGGAATAATCTGTTGGATGAGCTGTCCACCTATCTTCCCATAAAAACAGAATATACGCAAAAAATGATCGGCGAGGGGCTTAGTATTGAAGTGCTGAATGTTTCGTTTATTGCTGAGGACGGGAAGAAGTATGCTCTTGTTTCCGATGGAAGCTATGGTTCCTTTTCTGTTGAAACCCAAGGGGATCAAAGCGAGCTTTTCATTACCGATGCCAACACTGGCGGCTATGAAAACCTAACCTCTGTCATCGGCGAAGGAACGCTTAAGGGAACGCTGGACTTCCTGAATAAATCGGGGAGCCTGGATAATTCGGATTTTAAGGGGATCGGGTATTATGAGAAGGTTTTGGACAGCCTCGTAGATACATTTGCAAAGACCTTTAACGCTCTTAACCGTGCCCCGGTCATCGGCAAGGACGGCAAGGTTGTTACGAATCCTGACGGCACCCCCCAAATGGAGGATCGGCCGCTGTTTGAAACTTCTGACAAAAGCGCAGACTTTACGGCTGAAAATATTAAAATTGCCGACGGATGGAATAACGATACCTATGGGATTACGGCATCGGTCGTTGTCGGGAGCGACGGAAAGATTGCATCCTCAGCCAATGATAATATTATTAACATGATCAACGCGTTAAAGGAAGAAAGAGGCTTTAGCGTTCAGAATGGAAATACATCGGCCACAACATTTTTTAATGGTTCTTTTTATGATTGCTATGCCAATATCGAAAGTACCCTTGGCATTGATATAAAATCGGTCCAGACAACTTTGGATAATCAGATCAGCGTGGTGAACCAGACGGCCAATTCCCGTGACAGCGTGTCCGGGGTACAGCTTGACGAGGAGGGCATGAACCTGCTTCATTACCAGCAGTCGTACAGCGCGGCGGCGCGGCTGATGACCACATTAAACGACATATTGGATACGCTGATCAACAAAACGGCGATTTGATTTTGTCAGGAAAGGTGAGTGCAAATGAGAGTTACAACAAATGCTATTTTAAGAAATTATAAATCAAATTTGTCCGCGTCAATGACGAATCTCGACACGGCCCGCACAAGAGTAATGACCGGAAGAAAGTTTTCAAGCGCCGCCGAGGACCCGGCGAGCGCCCTGCGTGCCGCGCTTTTAGAGCGCAAGTATGTGCGCAACAACGATTACATATCGACTGTGGAGGATGTGTTATCACGCCAGGACGCCCAGGAGGACGCGGCTTACCAGATCAGTGTTGAAGCTATGGAAATGAGTAAAAAATACGGATTCGAGGCGTTGAATGCGACAAATCAGGATGCGCAGACGCGGCAGGCCTATGCGGCGGCCTGGCGCGGCGCGCAGCAGAACATGTTAAAATCTCTGAACGCGACCTACGGCGACCAGTATTTATTTGCCGGCGCGGACGCGAATAACCAGCCTTTTGAACTGATTACCGGGAAGGACGGCAAGCAAATACTCACGTACCGGGGCATTGACGTATCGTCGGGCGATCAGACAATACTTGAACAAATGGCGCAGGAATCGGTGTATGTGGATATTGGCTTTGGCTTAGACGACGGCGGCGGAAGTGTTTCCGACTCCAACGCCTTTGATACAGCCCTTTCCGGCCTTAAGCTTTCCGGTTATGGTGTCGATGAACAGGGCAATCCGAAAAACATGATTCTTCTGGCCGGGCAAATTGCCGACGCCTTAGAGGAGGAACCCTTTGACGCCGAAAAATATAAAACCCTTCTTGGGGGATTTGATTCGGGCCGGGAGGCGCTTTCCACCCAGATCACGGATTTAGGAACAAAAACCCAGTTCCTTGAAAGAACAAAGGATCGTCTGGAAGATAATAAAATCAATTTAACAACAGAGCTGGACCGGCTTGTCAATGTGGATTATGCCGATGCAATTTCAGATTTTTCATGGGCACAGTATGCCTATAACGCGGCGTTGAAGGTGGGAACGAATATTTTGTCGCCGTCTTTTATTGACTTTATGAGCTGAAACTGGAAAACGGGGAGGGATGAGCTATGGATCAGCTTTTGAAAATTACAACAATCCCGATGAAGTATGAGCTGAAAATAGAAAGTGCTCATTTAGAATATGGGAACAGCCGGGCTTTTCTTGACGTTCACCGGGAGAGGGGCGGCTTGTCCATGAAAAGCACAATGGCCAGGCTTAATATTGATACTTTTGAAGCCAGGGCGTCTGTCGTACCGACGGCATTTATATCTGTGCGTGACAGCGCCAGGGCGGGGCAGGAAGCCAGCGAGGCTGCTGCCGCCCGCTATGCAAGAGAAGGGCATATGATGGTTTCTTCCACAAATGACGGCAATACGGTTTTAAATCAGATTTTTGCCGGGCGATTGGACATGCCTGCCGGGGATTTTAGGCTGGCCTTTTTGCCGTCCGCGGCGCCGGAATTTCATTATCAGCCCGGGGATCTCTCCATGAATTACGAGATCGACCGGCTGAAATTTGATTTCCGCCAGCAAAAGGGCGCCTTTCAATTTGTGCCCGGGAGCGTTGAGATGGATATTCTCCAAAGGCCGTCGGTGGAAATTGAATATATTGGAGAACCGGTTTATATTCCGCCAAGCAGCGCGCCGGGATATAAGCCGGTGGATCTTAAGGCATAAGCCAATGAGGAAATAACTATGGAAATGAATACAAAATATTTCGGAACGATCGAATATGAAAAAAAGGATCTCATTACTTTAACAGAGGGGCTTGCGGGAATCGGGGATTACCGGGAGTATCTGCCGATTTCCTTTGAAGAAGGCTCGGATTCTATGCTTTGCCTCCAATGCCGGGATGTGGCGTCGCTGGCCTTTGTAGCGGTGAATCCTTTTGGCATTGTTGAAAATTATCATCCTGTTTTAAATGCGGAGGATAAGAGCGCCCTTGGCATCCGGGAGGAAAACGAGCTTTCCTTTTATGCGTTATGTACGCTGAGGGATACGCTGGAACATTCGACAGTCAATTTAAAAGCGCCCATTGCAGTGAATGTGAAAACCCGCCGGGCAAAGCAGGTGATCGTTGAAACGGATTATATGCTCAGATACCCTTTAAAGGCAGGAGGGCAGCGGACAAAATGCTGATTTTAAAAAGGAAAAAAGGACAGGGCGTTCAAATCGGGGAAAATATAAAAATTTCCCTTGTGGACATTGACGGCGATAACGTGAAAATATCGATTGAGGCTCCGCGGGAGGTAAAGATTTTAAGAAACGAGCTGGCGGAGGCTGCCAAGGTGAACCAGGAGGCTGCAAGGCAAATTTCCAAAGAAGCGCTTTTAAGCTTCTTAGACGGTTCAAAAAACAAATAATTTTTAAAAATTTAGCTTAACATCCTTAAAATCGTGCCGATAGTTATTAATGTAAGGACAGGGATTGTCCGTAACATTTATTTTCAAGGAGGAAAAAACACTATGAGAATCCAACATAACATTGCTGCATTAAATGCACAGAGAAACCTGACAGGAAACAATTCCTTACTTTCCAAAAACCTGGAAAAGCTGTCTTCCGGTTATCAGATCAACCGTGCCGGCGACGACGCTGCCGGTCTGGCAATTTCTGAAAAAATGAGAGCCCAGATTACAGGGCTTGAAACCGCACAGAAAAATGCTAATGACGGTATTTCTATGGTTCAGACAGCAGAAGGCGCGTTGACAGAGGTTCACTCTATGTTGAACCGTATGGTAGAGCTGGCAACACAGTCCGCCAACGGTACATACACAGACAGTAACCGTGCTGAGATGCAGAAGGAAATTGATGCTTTAAAGAATGAAATTGACCGTATCAGCTCTGAGTCAAATTTCAACGGACAGAAACTGTTTACAAAAGATACTAAAATCACTCTTCAGGTCAGCGAAACGACAAGCGGTTCTATGGCATTTACATTGCAACATATGACATCAACTAGCTTAACGGTCAATAACCTGAAGGTTGACAACCAGACAGCAGCAAATGCGGCAATCGCTACAGTGAATGCGGCTATTGATGCAGTATCCGGTATCCGTTCCAGTCTGGGTGCTATTCAGAACCGTCTGGAGCACACCATTAACAACCTGGGTGTCCAGACCGAAAATATTACTTCTGCTGAGAGCCGTATCCGCGACGTAGACATGGCCAAGGAAATGATGGAATATACAAAAAATAATATTCTTGTTCAGGCTTCCCAGGCAATGCTTGCTCAGGCAAATCAGATTCCTCAGGGCGTTCTGCAGTTATTACAGTAATTCATTTCATTCAAAGGCTCCTTCGGGAGCCTTTTTAAATATCCAAGGAGGAAAAAATGAAGCTGCAATTGAGTATTTCTTTGCTATTATCCGATACGTCCAGGGCTGCGAAAAAGTGTTTAGATTCTCTGGTACCAATTTTAAATCAGATTCCGAGCGAGTTAATTATTGTTTTTACCGGAAACGACAGGCGGCGGCTGGTGCTGGCGCAAAATTATACGGACCAGGTTATCTCCTTTAAGTGGTGTGATGATTTTGCGGCGGCCAGAAATGCCGGGCTTTCCAGGGCGGCGGGCGAATGGTTTATGTATATTGACGATGACGAGTGGTTTGAAGATGCCCAGCCGGTCATTGACTTTTTTTTAAGCGGGGATTATAAAAAATACAGCCGCGCTTCCTACCTCCTGAGGAATTATTCGGATTGGAACGGAAATTATACAGATGTGACGGTTACACGGCTGGCAAAGCGCGGCGCTACAACAAAGTTTGTCGGCAGTATCCATGAATATCTGACCCCTATGAATTTGCCGGAGAAGCAGATGAATGCCCTTGCGAATCATTATGGATACTGCGGCGTTAAAAAGCAGGAACAGAAGCTGCGCCGGAATCTGCCCCTGCTAATAAAACGGCTGGAGCTGGCTCCGAAAAATGTGCAGCTGTATATGCAGGTTGCCCAGGAATACAAGAATTTCAATGATTTTAAGTCTGCGGTAAAATATTGTGAGCTTGGAATGGACCTTGAGAAAAAAACAGGCGTTAAAACCGTCGCTGGGGAGTGGCTGGCCGCTTATTACCCCATTTTCCTAGAAAAAACCGGACAGATCGACGCGGCGATCCATGCGACAAAAGACTATATGAAGTACCATGATTCACCCCTTGTCTGGTTGTTTCACTGTCAATTCCGTGCAGATATTTATTTCAAATATCAAAACTATTGGAAATGTATAAAAGAAATTAGAATTGCGGAAGATCTGGTACGGCAGATTGACGAGGCGGGCCTATGGAACCTGGGGTATGTGATCGATATCAATGAAAGGCTATTGAAAAACCGGCTGCCGGAAATGTATTTAGAAGCGCTGCTGTCGGCATTTTATACGGGCGTTAATGCCGGGGGCTTTTTAAAGAAGCTGCTAAAAGCCCGGGAAGGAAAGCTTAGTCTTAATGACTGCCGCCACATCGAGGTGCTTAAAAAAGTATACTTTCTTGAAAAGCGTATTTTGAGCACATGCGCGGAAATGGATTCCGAAGACGGCTATATTTTGCTGCAAAAAGCCTTGTGGGCCGAAGGAGAAGGAGAAAAACAGCAGGCAGAGCTGCTTTATGAGCGTGCGTGTGAGGGCGGGGAGGTATTTATTTATCCCCAATTAGCGGTGTTAGCAGCAAGAAATTCCTTTTCTATGGAGCCGCTTTTAAGCCGTATGTCTATGGAGCATTGGAAAGACTGCTGTGATGCCATTGTCGAGGATATGGATATTGACCGGGAGGATTTTGCGCGGTGCGCCGCGTCTATCGAAGAAGGCTTAAAAGAATTTTCACAATTTCAGTGCATGTTCAAGGAACGCCTGCTCGAAGAACTGCTTGTGAAAGGGTTTTTAGACAGCGGAGACTTTTTCGCAAAACTTCGTGAATACGGAGAACATATTGAAAAGCGCTATAAAAATTATATCGAAGCTCCCATACAGACATCCAATTCCCAGGCCTGCCTTCCGAAAGAGCTTAGGTTTGGCCAGGCGCTGACTGCTGTTTGTCATTTATGGGAGGCGGGAGATGATGCGGCCTATATGGCCTATGTCCGTGGGATGATCGCCCAATATCCGGACAAAAAGCCGCTGCTTGAAGCGATGCTTAAATATCTTGAGGAGAAAATGAACCGTCCGCCTGTACCTGGCGGAGAGCTTGCCGCGCTCGGGGAGGCGGTGAAGCGGGAGGCAAAAAAAATGTTGGACGCAAAAGAATATGAGAAGGCTTACCCGGTGATTGCACAGCTTTTGACTCTTTTGCCCGGCGATTTGGATATAACCCGTATGCGTCAGACGGTTTTGAGGGGGCTGTCGGAGGTGGATACATAATGATGTACAGTTCGGTTGCAAAAAAGCTGGAAAAAATTTTTGAAAATATCCCGGAAGGCCAGCGAAAGTGTTTATATTATATGGATTTGGCGGATTTCAAAATTGTTAATATGTGTTACGGTTATAAAAGCGGGGAAAAATTGCTCGATACATTGGAATGCTACTTAAAATCCATTCCGGGCGTCCTTTTGTGCGAGCGGATGTTTGCAGACCAATTCGTATTTGCGGCGGTTATCGATAAGAAGAAAACAAAGAAGAAGATTATTTCGGAATATAAGTATTATTCGGAAAAGTTTGTCGAAAAATACGGCGGCCAGTACCCGGAATATGAGATGCACAGCTATTGCGGGATCTGCTTTCCGGAGAATGAGGATTTTCTGGAGGCTATTGATAATGCGCATATCGCCTGGATGAAGGCAAAACAAATGAAGACAAATACGGCGGTCATTTATGACCGGGGGATTCTGGCGGAATTGCTGCAGCGCAAAAAGACGGAGGTCTATGTGAATATGGCTTTAAAAGAAGAACAGTTCGTCTTTTATCTTCAGCCCAAGGTCGATTTACTTACCGGACAGATCATAGGCGCCGAGGCCCTGGCGCGGCTGCTGGACCCAGAGGGTAGTATCATATCTCCCGAAAGCTTTATCGGTATTATGAGAGATAACGGAATGATCAGTGCGCTGGACCGCCTGATTTTGAAATTAGTTTGTAAAAACTTGGCGCTCAGGCTGAAAAAAGGACTTCCCGTTGTTCCTATAGCGGTAAATTTATCGTGGCAGCATGTTCTTGTCGCCGATTCTGCTGAATATTTGCATTTTATTGTGCAAAAATATCATATTCCTCCAGCGCTTGTGCAGTTTGAAATGACAGAAACGGTACTGCTTGAGCAGTTCCATGCGGTAAAAAAATTGTGTGAAGGCTTAAGAAGCCGCGGCTATACAATTGCTGTCGACGATTTTGGGGCAGGCTATACGGATATAACGGCAATCCAGGAATTGGGCTTTGACCTGCTAAAGCTTGACCGGAAATTTTTGACTAATGAGGAGCCGGCAAAAAGCAGAAATAAAGTGCTCATGCCGGATTTGATCCATAGTATGCGCCAGTTTAAAATTGATACGATTTGTGAGGGGGTTGAGACAAAAGAGCAGTGCGCCTATTTAGCGTCTGTGGGCTGCGGCCAGGCCCAGGGCTTTTATTTTTCAAAGCCGGTCAGCCCCCAGGATTTTTATGCAGAATTTGAGCGGCTTGGCGGATACTATCCGGCACAGTGGGTAAAGGAGAGGTAAAAAAACCTCTCCTTCTATACATCCAGGCAAACTGCGATTTTTCCAACATTTGTGCCAAGCAGTACGGAAAATTCGGGGAGTTCCCCTTCGGTTTTAACCTCGAAAGCTTCACGGGTAATAAAGGCGCCGATATATTTTGAAGAATCCCTGGGAGTTCCTGTAAATATATGGCTGATATAAGAAAAGATCAGATTTTCAAACTCGGCCATTAAGCTTAAAAGGGTTTGGGTTGTTTCTGTTATCGTATGGTTCAGAAGCTTTTCAAGAATATAGATAAACATCGAATTTTCGATAATGATATAAATCGTTTCTTCATGTCCGTCATCGCTGTAATGTCCTTCATAATAGACAGCCTTGCCCAAATCCGTGCCGCAGTAATTTAATTTTAAAGGCGATGCCGTTAAACCGGCAACAAGGCCACTGAGCAGGTTTTGGACAATATCGGCGAGGAAGGCGGAGCTTTGCTCACAGCCTGAGCCATTGAGGCTGATTTTTACCTTTCCTACAATCCCCATATCCTCAGAGATAATGTGATCAACTAGTGTTCCGAAACCGATGCTCATAAAACGCCGGAATGAATCCCGGGAGTAGTTCCCCTTTATAAGCAGATTTTCGGCTTCAGGGATGACAACGTTTTTGAGATGGTCATGCTCCTGCTTGTGCTTCTCATAGTCTTTATAGCCAGTTTTTTTCATATAGGCTTCTTCATCGGCAAAGTGCTGAAACATATAGCTTTTTAAATATTTTATGCCTTCTGTCGCCGCAAACATTCTTCGTATCTGGGAATCTTCCTGGTCGATGATCGTTATAATTCTCCGGGCAACCATAAGCAATTCCTTATGCTGCTTGTCAATTTCCGGGATTCCTGTCTGGTAATAATTTTCCCATATTGCTTCCATAGGCCACTTCCTCCTGGATGTTCTTTTTTTAGTGAAATTGTATCATAGATTCATTAAATTTGCATTAAAGCAAATGAAAAAATGGAGAATTTGTTTTTGCGAGTGTTAAGATTTTATTGAAAAGGGCGATATATAAATAAGTAGAATGAAGGATAGGAGGCCCTCATCGTGGAAAATTTAAAAAATGTAGCCGTATCGGTGCTAATGCTGACCC
>JAGZDD010000070.1 GCA_018369015.1 Clostridiales bacterium
CATTTTATCCAGCTCTATTTTAAGCTCATTCGGTTCAAAATAAACGGAACGAACAAGACAAGATGGTTTGCAGCCGCCATAGCCGCCACGGCTTACGCAGTCATCGTGGGAGCGCCACGCACCAATTAACGCCGGATCCGTCGAACCGATCCGATCCAGAGAAGGTCCGCATACGGCTCCTGGAATTTTGGACAGACGGGTAAACCATTCTTCCTGGAGGCCCCGTACAAAAGACTTATCATACCAGGACAGATTAGGAACCATAATAACATACCCTCCGGTAACATCTCCGCCCATGTATCCATAACGTTCCAATAAAATAATATTCTTGGCGCCCGCCCGGGCGGCCGCGATTGCCGCAGAATGTCCGGCCGCCCCGCCGCCCACAACTAATATATCACACTCAGCTTCTACCACAAGCTCGGATGCCGGCTCCATATATACTTTTTTATCATTTCCTTTGTCCATGACTCTCATATATCCTCCAATCCTTCAATCAAAAAATATAGCCTGCCGCAATACAAATGCAGCTTGCCGCAGCCATAAAAATGCAGGCAGTAACTACGCCTTTTGTAAACATAAACCGTGTCGTCATTTCTTCACGCCCAAGCATGATCGGCGCATAGGCGATCGCCCCGTTCGTCAGAAACGCACACATACTTGCCAAAATAGTCGCAACGCCTAAGATTGTCGCATTTCCCGCCCCGGCCAGTTGAAAAGAGCAGGCCAGAGGAATACACACTGCGTTAATTGTAAAGCTGACTGGCATACCGTTAGTAAAATTAGTAAATATGACAGAAATAACAACGCACAAAATCACCATAACAGGCCAGCTGGCATTTCCAAGAACCGGCGATAAAACATCTGAAATCGCCGCTTTAATCCCAAGCTCATCAGACGCAATACCCGTACCTAAAATTGTAAAGCAGCCGGCGACGGCGACGATTCCCCACATTGTTTTTTGCTGCAATAGTTTAACCCCATTAATATAAGCGTTTCCTTCCTTGTCCCGAAGCAGGCACAAAATTGTAAACAAAATAATCCATATCCATGTCGAGCCAATTTTATTATAAAATGTATATACCCCTGAATCTTTTGGAAGCACCATGCTCACAAGTAAAAACAATATACCAAAAATCATAAAGCAAAGAAGGACGATCTGCTTTTTTGTCATTTTCAGGTCTGCGGCTTTAATCCCAAGCTTTTCAGGCTTAAATTCTTTCAGCGGCGCCAAATCCGTTTTCCAGACAAAGCGGATAAATAAAGCATAAATAACAACGACTGCAACAACAACGATGGTCGCCACAAGAAGATACACGCCATTATTAAATTCCAGCCCGCTGCTTTCCATAATTCCGCTAATAATGGCAATCGACGATAAATGCACGCCTTTAAACGGAAGGATATAAGCTCCCATTGCGGATATATAAATACCAAGAAGCAGCTCCCGTTTCAAATCGCTGTTTTTCTCAATCCCACACATTTCACATATACTGTCAAGGATGGGATACCACAGCAGCAGCATTGTTGTCGGGCTGCTCACCAGAGCCGAACAAATTAAAACCGCAATAAACAATGTCATTATTAACCGCATCGGATGATTTTCCAGCGCCTTTATTTTTAATATCTTCCTCGCAAGCACATTGACGGCTCCTGATTCTGTCACCGCACCGGTTAAGGCCATAACCCATATAATCTGCTGAATTGTTGCATTTCCAAACCACATTGAAAGAAGCTCGTTTGCGCTGGCAAAATCACACAGGATTATGCCAATCAGCCCAAGCATCGCCGGCCAGAAGGTTTCCCCCGTGACCATAGTGGCTATAAGGACTCCGATAAACACCCCCAAAATACCAATCCCCACAGGTGTGATTCCTGCAAAAGAAGGTACAAGCCGCCCAAACAAAAATATAAAACATGCTACGATAATGACGGTCAAATAATGCTTCGTATTTTTTGCTCTTGAAGTAATCGCTGACATTTTTCTCCCCACTTTCTTTTGTGCTAATTTAACAAAAACAATACCTTCTGCCCTCCTTTTGTATATTTTTATCCTAATTATAAACATATATCCGTCGTGAGAAAAGAACTATAATCAGCCATGACGAAGCATTTTTAGCACAGATAATTCACACATTCATAAACCCTCTAACATTTAGTAACTATTCATCCGCGCTAGCGGCGGCGAGCAGCGTTAGCTGCGTGAATCCGAGAGGCATGGCTGAATAGTTACATCATTTACAAATTACATAAATGTTATATTTGACCCTTTTTGCACTTTATTATATAATAATAGAAACTATGTCAAAACGTTTTTCAAATTATGATACAAATAAGGGGATAACTATGAGTAAAAATAATGATATGGATAAATATAACAGCGCCAAAAAAAATACTGATATTATCGACGAAGCAGTGACGAAAGCTGACAAAACTCCGGATCTGCTTAAGCTCCTGGCAGGTTTTCGGGAAAGCAAGCTTCACATGAGTTATATTAAGCCGGAAATGCTTCCAGATATAGATCTTTATATGGATCAGGTAACGACCTTTATGGACACCCATCTAAGCGCTTCAAAACGCTATAAGGATGACAAAATCCTGACAAAAACAATGATCAATAATTATGCCAAAAACAATCTGCTCCCACCTCCGGAAAAGAAGAAATATTCTAAAGATCATCTCCTTTTGCTGACCTTTATTTATTATTTAAAAAGTATGCTCTCCATGAATGACATTCAAAGTCTTTTAGAGCCAGTTAAAAACAATTTCTTTCAAAACCCGGAACAAAGCCTCGGTCTGGAAGATATTTACCGTGAAGTTTTTCACTGTGAAGAGGATATTCAAAAGGGAATCATGGATGATATTCTTTCAAAGTATGAACAAAGCCGAAAAAGCTTTCTATCCCTTGAAGATAACCCGGAGCAGCAGCCGGCCCTTCAGGACTTTACTTTTGTATGTATGCTCTGTTATGATATTTTTCTCAAAAAACAGCTTGTTGAGCAGATTATCGATACACTTCACGGTTCATCGGAAGATTCTGGCTCTAAAAAACATTAAAAAGAATCCTGCTTTGCAGGATTCTTTGCCTGCGGCGGGCCGCGCAGGCGCCATCTTCCATTCCGCCGCAGTGCGATCCAACGCAAAGCGTTTTTCATTTAACAGGAAACAAAGTTTCCTGTTAAATGAAAAACCTGGCCAATGCACAAAGGACTTTTGCATTGGCCAGGTCTTTTTATAAACAACTGCCGGCACACTGAGCTGTTACTGTTTACAGGATAGCTGTAAACAGTAACAGCTAATTTTTTTCTTCCATGCGTGCTATCACCATGTCATAGCCGTCATTCCCATAATTAAGAGAACGGTTGACCCGGCTGATCGTCGCGGTCGACGCGCCTGTCTGCTCTGCAATCTCCAGATAAGTTCTCTGTTCTCTGAGCATCCTTGCAACCTCAAAGCGTTGGGACAAAGAAAGTAATTCATTAATTGTACAGATGTCCTCAAAGAAATCAAAGCATTCATCCATTGTGTCTAAACAAAGAATGGCCTCGAACAGCTTTTCGACGGCTGGCGTTTTAATTTTCTTGTTCATCATGCTTTACCCCTTTAAAAATGATTTTTCTCTGACATACAGAGTAACCTTAACAACATTAACATTTTAACATTTTAAAACAATAAAGTCCAGAGGTTTTTACATGATTTCTGTAACTATTCGTAACAGTTCAGCCATATGGCTGGTGATACATGGCTGAATAATTACTGATTTCTGACATCTCATTTGCCATCAATCGTTGATATACCGATCGTGACCTCCTCCAGTACATCAAGAATCATCCTCACTGTGTCCAGAGAAGTCAGCATAGTAATATTATTTTGCGCCGCGCACTGGCGGATAGCTGCGCCATCGCCAAAATGTTTCCCCGAAAGAATGGCGCGGGTATTGATGACATAGCTGACATAGCCGGCGCGGATGGAATCAAGTACCTCCGTGCTGCCCTCGCTTGGTTTGAGGCGGATACGTGTCCTGATACCGTTCGCTTTTAAAAACGAGCCTGTCAGCGTCGTTGCTTCTATATTAAATCCCATATTGTAGAAACGCCGTACAAGGGGCAGCATTTCTTCTTTGTCTTCATCGGCGACGCTGACGACAACCGTTCCGTAGTTGCGCAGCTTAAGCCCGGAGGCCACCATGGCTTTATATACTGCGCGGTGCAGTTTTTTGTCATAGCCTATCGCTTCACCGGTGGATTTCATTTCCGGGGAAAGATAGGCGTCCATGCCCCGAAGCTTTGAAAAGGAGAATACGGGAGCTTTGACATAAAAGCGGTCCTTTTCCCCGGGATAAACATCAAAGATCCCCTGCTCTGGCAAAGACACGCCGAGGTTACAAAGGGTCGCAATATCCGCCAGGCTGCAGCCTGTGGCTTTTGAGAGAAACGGCACTGTCCTTGATGAGCGTGGATTGACCTCAATAATGTAAACATTATCGCTTTTATCGACGATAAACTGAATATTAAACAGGCCGATAATCCCAATCCCAAGGCCTAATTTTTCGGTATAGTCAAGGATCGTCTTCTTCACCTTATCCGACAGGCTATAGGGCGGGTACACGCTGATCGAGTCGCCGGAGTGGACGCCGGTGCGCTCCACAAGCTCCATAATGCCGGGCACAAAGACGCGCTTTCCATCACAGATGGCGTCAACCTCAACTTCTTTGCCGCGTATATATTTATCAACCAGGACCGGCTTATCCTCATCAATTTCCACAGCGGTTTTTAAGTAGCTAAGAAGCGCTTCTTCTTTGGCGACAATCTGCATCGCCCTGCCGCCAAGGACAAAGCTTGGACGGACAAGGACGGGGTAGCCGATGTCTTTTGCCGCTTTTATACCGGCTTCCATACTGGTGACAGCCTGCCCCTTTGGCTGTGGGATGCCAAGGGAAGAAAGCAGTTTTTCAAATGCGTCGCGGTTCTCCGCGCGCTCTATGGCGTCGCAGCCGGTGCCAATGATTTTGACGCCCCGCCCATGAAGCGCTTCGGCAAGGTTAATGGCCGTCTGCCCGCCAAGCGTCGCAATGACGCCCTCCGGTTTTTCCAGCTCGATAATATTCATCACATCCTCAGCGCAGAGCGGCTCAAAGTAAAGCTTATCTGAACAGGTATAGTCTGTAGATACTGTTTCAGGATTATTATTAATAATGATCGCCTCATAGCCGAACGCCTGGATCGTCTGCACCGCATGAACGGTAGAATAGTCAAATTCCACACCCTGGCCGATGCGTATCGGACCCGAACCAAGGACAACGACCTTCTTTTTATCAGAAACTTCCGATTCATTTTCCTCCTCATAAGTCGAATAGAAATACGGGATATAAGAAGCAAACTCCGAAGCGCATGTATCAATCATTTTATACACAGGGAATATGCCGTTTTTCTTACGCAAATCAAAAATCTCCATTTCATCCATATTCCAGAACTGCGCTATCGCCTTATCAGAAAAGCCCATTTTCTTCGCTTCCCCAAGCACTTTAATATCGCCGGTATTTGCCTTGATTTCGTTTTCTTTGGCCACGATATTTCTTAGCTTTCGTATAAAGAAAAGGTCTATTCCAGACGCCCGGGCAATGCTGCCGGTGTCCGTTCCCAGGCGCAAAAGCCCGGCGATGGCATAGATACGGTCGTCCGTGCCGATTTTGATGTAACTGAGCAGTTCCTTTTCCCCCATGCCGTCAAACTTCGGATGGTGCAGATGACAGCGGCCGTTTTCCAGGGAACGCACAGCTTTTTGAAGGCTTTCTTCCACCGTCCTGCCAATGCTCATAACCTCGCCGGTCGCCTTCATTTGCGTGGATAGGGAGTTATTGGCATCCGCAAACTTATCAAAAGGGAAACGCGGCATTTTTGTCACCACATAGTCCAGGGCCGGCTCAAAGGCTGCCGGCGTGTTGGCAATTCTTATCTCATCCAGCGTCATGCCCACGCCGATCTTAGCCGATACGCGGGCAATCGGGTATCCGCTCGCTTTGGAAGCCAGTGCTGAGGAGCGGGAGACTCTCGGATTGACCTCAATCAGATAATACTTAAAGGAATGTGGGTCAAGGGCAAACTGTACATTGCAGCCGCCTTCAATTTCTAATGCGCGGATAATTTTCAGCGCACTGTCACGCAGCATCTGATACTCTTTATTTGTAAGTGTCTGGGAAGGGCAGACGACGATGGAATCACCGGTATGGATGCCCACCGGGTCAAGGTTTTCCATATTACAAATCGTGATGGCCGTATCATTGCTGTCACGCATGACTTCATATTCAATTTCCTTATAGCCTTTAACGCTCTTTTCAATCAACACCTGATGTACCGGAGAAAGGGAAAGGGCATTTTTCATAATCTGCAAAAATTCCGCTTCATTATCAGCAAAGCCGCCGCCGGTTCCCCCAAGGGTAAAAGCCGGGCGGAGGACAACCGGATAGCCGATTTTTTCCGCTGCCGCCAGGCCCTCTTCGATCGTTCCTGCAATATCGGACGGCAGAACCGGCTCCCCGAGTTCTTCGCAAAGCTGCTTAAAAAGTTCCCGGTCCTCCGCACGCTCAATCGAACGGCTTTTTGTTCCAAGAAGCTCCGCACGGCATTCCGCGAGGACGCCTTTTCTTTCAAGCTGCATGGCAAGGTTCAGACCTGTCTGGCCGCCAATGCCCGGCAAAATCGCGTCAGGGCGCTCATAGCGGATGATTTTTGCAATATATTCCAGCGTCAGCGGCTCCATATAAACCTTATCTGCAATCGAGGTATCTGTCATTATCGTCGCCGGGTTAGAGTTGCACAGCACGACCTCATACCCTTCTTCCTTGAGGGCGAGGCAGGCCTGTGTTCCCGCATAGTCAAATTCCGCCGCCTGGCCGATAACAATGGGGCCTGAACCGATAACAAGCACTTTTTTAATATCTGTCCTCTTAGGCATGATTTTGTTCCTCCATCATTTTGATAAACTGGTCAAAAAGGTAGACGCTGTCCTGCGGCCCAGGCGCGCTTTCAGGATGGTACTGCACACTAAACACTTTATCTTTATCACATTTCACCCCTTCGACAGTGTTGTCAAGCAAATTCATGTGCGTCACAGCCAGCGGGGTTTTTTTAAGGCTGTCCGCGTCCACGGCGTAGGAGTGGTTTTGTGAAGTGATTTCTATTTTATTTGTTTCAAGATTTCGCACCGGATGGTTTCCTCCGCGGTGCCCGAACTTTAGTTTATACGTTTTAGCCCCGTAGGCCAGGGAGATGATCTGATGTCCAAGGCAAATGCCAAAAATGGGGTACTTCCCGATGAGCTTTTGTATCGTTTCTATCGTCTGCGGCACATCAGCGGGGTTGCCCGGCCCATTGGAAATAAAAATACCGTCGGGCTTTAACGCCGCAATCTCCTTTGCAGAGATGTTCCACGGCACGATTGTCACCTCACAGCCGCGCCTGTTCAGCGACCGCACAATATTCATCTTCATGCCGCAGTCAATCGCCGCCACATGGTATTTCGGATTTTGGGCATGGGAAACCTTAATCTTATCACAGCTTACACAGGCCACCGCATCGGTTGGAATCTCCGTGGTTCTTAAAATCTCCAGCCCTTCGTTTAAAGGCGTAGATATGCTTGTTATAAGCGCCTTGCGCGAGCCATAGTCGCGGATCGAGCGGTTCAGCTTCCTTGTGTCAACGCCATAAATACCTGGGATTCCAAACCTCTCCATCACCTCCGATAAGGTGGCGGTGCTTCTGAAATTCGATGGCTCATCGTTATATTCGCGGACAATGAGGGCGCCGGTCGTTGGCGTATCCCGCTCATAATCTTCCTCTGCCATGCCATAGTTGCCAATCAGCGGATAGGTCATCACTACCGCCTGATAAGTATAAGACGGGTCGGAAAGTATCTCCTGGTATCCCACCATCGAAGTATTGAACACGATTTCGCAGACCTTTTCTTCCCTGGCGCCGAAGCCATAGCCGCAATACTCCTGCCCGTCCTCTAAAATAATTTTTCTGTCAAATTCCTGTATCATACGTGGCACCTCATTTCTTTCTGTCTGATAAGCGCAGTTCAAACCGGTCCTTCCTTGTATCCGCCGGAATCTTCGTAGGGTAATCGCCGTTAAAGCAGGCGCTGCAAAAGCCGCAGTTTTTTGTAAGCAGGCTTAAGCTTTCTGCCGGAAAATATCCCAGGGAGTCGGCACCGATCATACTGCAGATTTCGGGAATACTGTACTTGCAGGCAATCAAATGCTCCTCAGAATCAACATCCGTTCCGTAATAGCACGGGTGGAGAAACGGCGGCGATGAAATACGCACATGAATCTCCCTGGCTCCGGCATCCCGCAGCAGCTTTACCACACGCCCCATCGTATTGCCCCGGACAATAGAGTCGTCCACCAGGACTACTCTCCTGCCTTTGACACTTTCCTCGATGGCAGCCAGTTTTATCCGCACACTGTCAAGCCGTTCCCCCTGCCCCGGCGAAATAAATGTTCTCCCGATGTACTTATTCTTTATCAGCCCGATCCCGTAAGGTATGCCGGATTCCTCGCTAAAACCAAGCGCCGCGTCAAGGCCGGAGTCCGGCGCGCCAATGACAATGTCCGCTTTTACGGGATGTGCTTTCGCAAGTATTTTCCCTGCCTCTATCCGGGAGGCATGAACGGAAACGCCGTCGATAACCGAATCCGGGCGGGCAAAATATATATATTCAAAAACGCAGAGCTTTTTATTCTTTTTCCCACAATGTTCACGCCGTGAGATGATGCCATTTTTGCTAAATACCAATATTTCACCGGGTTCTACGTTCCGTATAAACTCAGCCCCGACAGCTTTAATCGCACAGCTTTCGGACGCGACCACATACATCCCGTCCTCTGTTTTTCCGTAGCACAAAGGGCGGAAGCCATAGGGATCTCTGGCGCAGATGAGCTTTTGCGGCGACATCACTACCAGGGAGTAGGCTCCGTCAATTGTATTCATTGCACAGCTTAGGGCCTCCTCAATCGAGGGGGCTGTAAGCCGTGCTTTCGTAATAATGTAAGCAATCGTTTCGGTATCGCTTGTCGTATGGAAGATAGCCCCGGAAAGCTCCAGTTTACTTCTCAGTTCGGCGGCATTGCTGAGATTGCCGTTATGAGCCAGAGCCATCCGGCCTTTCTGGTGGTTGACCTCAATCGGCTGGCAGTTATTCCTTCCGCCCCCGCCCATCGTGCCGTACCGGGTATGGGCCACTGCCATTGTGCTTTGGGGCATACGGGATAAAATATCCGGAGAAAAAACATCGCTTACAAGCCCCACATCCTTGTGAGAAACAAAGACGCCGTCGTCATTAACGACAATGCCGCAGCTTTCCTGCCCCCTGTGCTGCAGAGCATACAGCCCATAGTAGGAAATTCCCGCCACATCGCAGGGCTGCGGCGCTATCACGCCAAAGACCCCGCACTCCTCATGGATTTCTGATTCCATACGCATCATTGCTTACCTCCTCCCGCTTTTTCAATGGCCGCCCCGATAAAGCCTGTAAACAGGGGATGGGCTTTATTGGGCCTGCTCTTAAATTCCGGGTGGTACTGGACGCCAATATAAAACGGCCTGTCGGTAAGCTCCGCCGTTTCAACCAGCCGCCCGTCGGGAGAGGTTCCGCCAAACGTCAGTCCGGCCTTTTCAAATGCCTCCCGGTAATCGTTGTTAAATTCATAGCGGTGCCTGTGCCGCTCGCTAATGCTAAGAGTTCCGTAACAGCGCTCCATTGCCGTACCCGGTTTTATTTTGCATGGATAGGCTCCTAAGCGGAGCGTTCCTCCCTTGTCAATATCATCGCTTTGCCCCGGCATAAAATCGATCACCTTATGCTTGCACAGTTCATCAAACTCACCGGAATTTGCATCATCTATCCCGAGGACATTTCTCGCATATTCTATAACAGCGATCTGCATTCCAAGGCAAATGCCGAAATACGGGATTTTTTGTTCCCTTGCATATTTTGCGGCAAGAATCATCCCGTCAATCCCACGGCTCCCAAAGCCTCCGGGGATAAGTATCCCATCAAGGCCCGAAAGCAGATCCCCGGCATTTTTCTCCGTGATCCCTTCCGAATCAATCCAACGGATATGGACACGGGTATTGTGATAATATCCCGCGTGGCGCAGCGCCTCCGCCACCGAAAGGTAGGCATCGTGGAGGCTGACATACTTTCCCACAAGGCCAATGTCCACATAATGCGTCCGCTCTTTAATACGTTCCACCATAGTTTTCCATTCGTCAAGGCTGGATTGGGGGGCGTTAATGCCAAGCTCACGGCAGACAACCGACGAAAAATTGGCTTTTTCCAGCATAAGCGGCGCTTCATAAAGATTCGGCAGCGTAAGGTTCTCGATGACACAATCCGGTTTCACATTGCAAAACAGGGAGATTTTCTTAAAGATAGATTCCTCCAGCGGCTCATCACAGCGAAGCACGATCATATCCGGAGAAACGCCCATCCCCTGCAGCTCTTTCACAGAATGCTGCGTCGGCTTGGATTTATGTTCATCGGAACCTCTAAGAAACGGAACTAATGTCACATGAATGAAAAGGCTGTTCTCTTTGCCTGCCTCAAGGGAAATCTGGCGGACAGCCTCAATGAACGGCTGGGATTCTATATCGCCGATCGTACCGCCGATTTCAACAATAACTACATCGGCCCCTGTTTTTTTCCCCACACTGTAAACAAACTCTTTGATTTCGTTTGTGATGTGAGGAATAACCTGAACTGTAGAACCAAGATATTCGCCCCGGCGTTCCTTATTCAATACATTCCAGTAAACCTTGCCGGTAGTAAGATTGGAATATTTATTAAGATCCTCATCAATAAAGCGTTCGTAATGCCCCAGATCCAGATCCGTCTCAGCGCCATCCTCTGTGACATATACCTCACCATGCTGATAAGGACTCATCGTTCCGGGATCCACATTGATATACGGATCCAGCTTTTGCGCGGCAACCTTTAATCCCCGCGCTTTTAATAATCTCCCTAAAGAGGCGGCGGTGATCCCCTTGCCAAGGCCGGATACAACGCCGCCAGTCACAAAGATATATTTTGTCATAATGCTTACTCCTTCATTTTGTCTGAAATTGCAGCAGTCCAGACAGCGCCTGGACTGCTGCCCCAAATCCGCTTTACAGGCCGCTGGCCCCATAGTTGGAAAGCACCCTGGCGGACGGGTCGTCCACATCGCAGCCTTCCCACGACTTATTGGGCATCCAAAAGCCTGCGACCATCTTTGCCTGGCCTGGATAATACTTCTCAAAAATCTCCCGGTAAAGCAGGGATTCCTTAGTGAACGGAATGGCATAAGTATATTTTCTCCGGGCAGCTTCAAATGCTTCATCCGAATACAGCCGCCCAGCGTACTCTTTCAGATAATCGACCATCGAATGTCCGACGGCATCAGAGAAAGCCGCCTTTTCCCGCCACAGAATCTCTTCGGGCAGATAACCGCCTTCCTCAAATGCATGGCGGAGCAGATATTTCCCTTTCCCATACGTGTTGAGCTTCATTTCAGGATCAAGCGCCATAACATATTTCACAAAATCCAGATCCCCGAACGGCACTCTCGCTTCCAGGGAGTTTACAGAAATACACCGGTCGGCGCGAAGCACATCATACATATGAAGCTCACGGACACGTTTCTGGGATTCCTCCTGGAACGCTTTGGCCGACGGGGCAAAATCCGTATATTTATACCCAAAAAGCTCATCGGAAATTTCACCGGTAAGAAGCACGCGAATATCTGTCTGTTCATGGATCGCCCTGCAAATCAGGTACATCCCCATACTGGCCCGGATCGTGGTAATATCATAGGTTCCAAGAAAATAGATAAGCTTATCCAGGTTTTCGGTCACTTCCTCAGGGGTCATAAAAATTTCCTTATGGTCGCTGCCAATATAATCGGCAACCTGCCTGGCATATTTCAGGTCGATCGCGTCCTCACTCATGCCAATGGCAAAGGTTTTGATCGGTGATTTAAGTTTTTTAGCGGCTATGGCGCACACAAGGGATGAATCTAAGCCCCCTGAAAGGAGAAAGCCGATTTTTGCATCCGAAACAAGGCGTTTTTCTACCCCGGCAATCAATTTCTCACGGATATGCCTGCAGGCGGTTTCAATATCATCACAACATACTTCTCCGACTCTGGATATATCGGAATAAGGGATAAATTTTCCGCCCTTATAGTAATGTCCGGGAGGAAACGGCATGATTTTGCCAGCCAGGCCCACAAGATTTTTTGCCTCGCTTGCAAAAAGGATGATCCCCTGCTTATCGTAACCATAATACAAAGGCCGTATACCGATAGGGTCCCTGGCGGCAATATACTCTCCGGCCCTGCCGTCGTAAATAATACAGGCAAATTCGGCGTCCAGCGTGTCAAACATTTTTGTACCGTATTCCCTATACAGCGGGAGCAAAACCTCACAATCGCTTCCGCTCTTAAACGTATAGCCCTTTTTTTCCAGCTCATTCTTAATCTTTTCAAAACCATAGATCTCTCCGTTGCAGACAACATAGCTTCCATCCATTTCAAACGGCTGCATCCCCGAGGGGGCCAGGCCCATAATGGAAAGCCGCTGGAACCCGAGAAGCCCCTTTCCCGTATTAATAATGCGGCTGTCATCCGGTCCGCGGGAAACGGTCCGGCCAAATCCTTCTTTAAAACCCTCAAAAGCAGCGCCGCTGCCGCAATAACCCATAATCGAACACATGGAAATTACCTCCGATCAATTAAAAGTAAATTCAGCATTCTACAGGGCGATTGCTGTACCCGCGGTGCCACCTGTATTTTTTCTCATTTCCAAGCCTCAGACAAGGCTCTGCCAGCTAACGTGTGACGTTACGGCGCACCTACTAAGCTATGATAACCGTTCAGATTGCAGCTTAAAAAGTGTTATTCGTGCAGGCCCGTCATGCGGCTTCCACCATCCCGCACTCGCTGGCGGCGGGTCATCTGCACTACTTCTCTTTTCTCAGACGCTTTTAATATATTCTGTTTTTCATCTATTCTATAATGCCGCAGGGCGGCGCAGCCGCTTATTAAGCGCTGCCATTTTGCCGTGCGAAACGGCGTCTATTCAACATCCTGAAGGGCCTCGTAGCCTTCCTCGCCGGTACGGACCTTCACCACATTTTCAACATCGTAAACAAAAATCTTGCCGTCGCCGATATGGCCGGTGTAAAGGACTTTCTTCGCCGTTTCAATCACAGTGCGCACAGGCACCTGGCTGACAACAATATCAACCTGTATCTTCGGAAGCAGGTTCGCTTCCATCGGAACGCCCCTGTAATATTCCGGCTTGCCCTGCTGCATACCGTAGCCAAGAACATGGGATACGGTCATGCCGCTGATACCAATCGATGTCATTGCTTTCTTCAAAGCCTCAAATCGGTTTTCCTTGCAGACAATCTCAATCTTTGTAAATTTGTGAGAATCGCTGTCAAAGGCAGGAACCTTTTTAACCGGTACAGCTTCCGCCGCCGGAACATCCCCAGTAACGGCAACCGCATTTTCATAACCGTAATCCAGGTTTTCCACGGCAGGAACAAAATCCGCGTACGCGCTCGGCAGGCCATGTTCTGTAGTATCAAGGCCTTTGATTTCCTCCTCGGCAGAAGCGCGCAGCCCGACCGTTTTCTTGATAACCAGGAAAGTAATTCCCATCATTACACCGGTCCAAGCAAGGACGGCTGCAATACCAAGCAGCTGGATGATAAACAGCCTCGGGTTCCCGGTATAAAGCAGACCCTCTAAGGCGGCAGGAGCCTGTGGGCTTGCCAGAAGGCCGACCGCAAGCGTTCCCCATATGCCGTTTGCGAGGTGGACGCCGACCGCTCCGACCGGGTCATCCACATGGAATTTCAGGTCAAGACATTCAACAACAACGACAACAAAGATACCCGACACAATGCCGACAGCCACAGCACCGAATGCATCCAGCGCGTCACAGCCGGCAGTAATGCCGACAAGACCCGCAAGCGCCGCGTTCAGGCACATCGAAACATCCGGCTTGCCATTTTTTACCCAGGTAAAAATCATCGTCACACATGTGGCGACAGCGGGGGCAATCGTCGTCGTAAGGAAAATGGAGGCAAGGGAATCTGAATCCCAGGCAGCCGCGCCGTTAAAGCCATACCAGCCAAACCATAAAATAAAGCAGCCAAGGGCGCCAAGGGTAATCGAATGGCCCGGAATCGCGTTGACCTTTGTAACCCTGCCGGCCTTATCCTTAACGTATTTGCCAAGACGGGGGCCGACCATAACCGCGCCGATGAGCGCTGTGATTCCGCCGACCGAGTGGATGGCAGCCGATCCGGCAAAATCATGGAACCCAAGCTGTGCAAGCCATCCCTGGGGATTCCAGATCCATCCCGCCTCGACCGGATAAACAAAGAGGGAAATGACGCCCGAATAAATACAATAGGAAACGAACTTTGTACGCTCCGCCATTGCCCCGGAAACAATGGTCGCTGCCGTTGCGCAGAACACAAGGTTAAATACAAATTTTGAAGCATTTTCCCGGACAAATCCGCTAAAGTCCGTGAAAATATCAAGATTCGGGATACCGATCAGGCCAAACGCATAGTCCTCGGCCATCATCAGGCTGAAGCCCAGAAGGACAAAAACAACGGTTCCAATGCAAAAATCCATTAAATTTTTCATAATGATGTTTCCGGCATTTTTTGCCCTTGTAAAGCCGGTTTCCACCATTGCAAAGCCAGCCTGCATAAAAAACACAAGCGCGGCGCCAATCAAAAACCAGACGCCGAAAACTTCAGTGTTGACTGTTTCTTGTACAAGTTTAGTGATTTCTTCTATAACCATGCTGACTACCTCCCTAAATTTTCATGCCGCGCTACGCGCGGCTTCACCGCACACTAAACAACAGATCCCCATAGCTTGGGAAAGGCCAGTAGCTCTTTGCCGTAAGTGTTTCCGCTTCGTCGCAGGCAAGCCTGAGCTCACTCATAAGCCCAAGTACCGTATCTCTTATCATAATGGCCTCTGTCTCAATATCCTCAGCCTCTCCTAAAGACAGAAGCGCGTTTCCCAGCAGCTCCGTTTTCTCATCAATCCTGTCTGCCAGTGCGCAAAGCCGCCTTACAACGCCGGTTTCATAGCCGCATGCCAACGCGGGGTCAAGCGTTTTCTTTGCTGCTGCTGCTCTGGCGACATCCGCACTATAAGCTTCAACGGCAGGCAAAATCTGTGTCTTAGCCATATCTTCCATTGTATTGGCTTCTATGATAATCGTCTTACAATAGTTATCAAGCATGATTTCACATCTGGATTTCAACTCAGCCTCGGTATAAACGCCCTGAGACGTAAGCATATCCACATTTTTCCTGTCGAGCAGGTGCGGCATACAATCTGCGGTCGTCCGGTAATTAAGAAGCCCCCTCTTTTCAGTCGCTTCCTTAATCCAGTTCTCGTCGTAGCCGTTACCATTGAAAATAATATGCTTATGGTCCTTTATCGTCTTGCGGATCATTTCATGCAGCGCGTTTTCAAAATCCTCTGCCCCTTCCAGGCGGTCCGCATAAATTTTAAGAGTCTGGGCAACCGCGCTGTTGAGCATAATATTGGCACAGGCGATACTGTCGGATGAGCCGACCATACGGAACTCAAACTTGTTGCCGGTAAAAGCAAATGGAGAGGTCCTGTTCCGGTCCGTCGTATCACGGTTGAACTTCGGCAAAACGTCAGCGCCCAGCTTCATCTGGGTTTTTTCAACGCCCTTGTATGGGGCGCCGGTTTCAATGGCCTCCAGCACCGCATTCAGCTCGTCTCCCAGGAAAATCGATACAACGGCAGGCGGCGCTTCATTTGCGCCAAGGCGGTGATCATTGCCGGCGGTTGCAACCGAAAGCCGAAGAAGATCCTGATAATCGTCCACCGCCTTAATAACCGCACACAGGAACAGTAAAAACTGAGCGTTTTCATAAGGCGTAGCTCCGGGAGAAAGTAAATTCTGGCCCTCGTCGGTAGCAATCGACCAGTTATTGTGCTTTCCACTTCCGTTGACCCCTGCAAAGGGTTTTTCATGGAGCAGACAGACAAGCCCGTGTTTTTCGGCAACCTTCTGCATAATTTCCATAGTCAGCTGATTATGATCCGTTGCTATGTTCGTTGTTTCATAAACAGGCGCAAGCTCATGCTGCGCCGGAGCCACCTCATTATGTTCCGTCTTTGCCAAAATCCCCAGCTTCCATAGCTCCTCGTTAAGATCTTCCATATAAGAAGCTACCTTGGGCTTGATGACGCCAAAATAATGGTCGTCCATCTCCTGCCCTTTGGGTGATTTTGCCCCAAACAGCGTGCGGCCCGTAAAACGCAGGTCCGGCCGTGCGTCATACATTTCTTTTGTAATAAGAAAATATTCCTGCTCCGGCCCGACAGCGGAAACAACCCGTTTTGCCGTGCTGTTCCCAAACAGCCGGAGAATACGAAGCGCCTGCTTGCTCAAAGCTTCCATGGATCTGAGAAGGGGCGTCTTTTTATCCAGCGCATCCCCTCCGTAAGAGCAGAAGGCGGTCGGAATACAAAGACTCTTCCCCTTAATAAATGCATAGGAGGTCGGGTCCCAGGCAGTATACCCTCTGGCTTCAAAGGTTGCGCGCAGCCCGCCGGACGGGAAGGACGACGCGTCCGGCTCTCCTTTAATGAGTTCCTTGCCGGAAAATTCCATGATCACGCCGCCGTCCGGAGATGGGGTAATAAAGCTGTCATGCTTTTCGGCTGTAATGCCGGTAAGCGGCTGGAACCAATGGGTAAAGTGGGTCGCGCCCTTTTTGACAGCCCAGTTCTTCATTGCCTCTGCCACCACATTGGCAACGCCAATATCCAGTTCTTTTCCTTCATCAATGGTCTTGCGGAGCGAAGCATAAACCTCTGCCGGGAGATTCGCCCTCATCATACGATCATCGAAAACATTGCTTCCAAAATAATCCGATACTGTACTCATGTTCCTGTCTCCTTTACTTTAAATATGAATAAAGGCAAAGGCGCCCTTTGTGCTTACACAAAAGACGCCTTTGCCTTTTTCTTCAATCGATCCGCTTTTCTCCAATATAAAGAGAAAAAGCGCCTTCAAGTTCAATTACTCAAAGACGCCCTTGCCTTTATGTTTCCGCATTATACTCCCTCTTTTTCACCTTGTCAACCCCTAAACGCAAGTTTTTTCGCAAAACTTGCATTTTATGCAACTATCGGACCATATTCACTGATTTTTATTGACAAATTGAATATTTAATGCTACAATCCCTGCAAATGGGCAAAGGCGTTCATTATTATACAGAGAGTATCCTGTGTAGTAATGGGCGCCTTTTCGTTTATAGTGAAGCCACGCACAGCGCGGCATAAAAATTTATTTTGAAAAGGATGGATGAGCATATGAAAGAAGGCCTGGTACGTATTCCTTCCGGATGCGCGATTGCAGCGGTCATATCAAAGGAAGGAAACAAAATGTCCGGAGAGATGATTTATAACGCGATGAAGCCAATGCACGACCGTTCTAACGGGCTTGGCGGCGGCTTTGCGGGATATGGCATATACCCAGAATACAAAGATTTTTATGCACTGCATATTTTTTTCGACTGCCGCGCAACCCGCAAGGAATGTGAAGCATTTTTAAAGGAATACTTTGAAATTGTCAAAGGGGAGCTTATTCCCACGCGTACCATCCCCGAGATTACAGACGAACCTATTATATGGAGGTATTTTGTGGCCCCCCTGAAATCCCGCCTTACTTCCATGCAGCTTGATGAAAAGGAGTTCGTTGCCAAAACAGTCATAAAAATCAATTCCGAAATGAACGGCGCTTATGTTTTTTCCAGCGGTAAAAATATGGGAACCTTCAAAGCCGTCGGTTTTCCCGAAGATGTGGGCGTTTTTTATAGACTAGAGGAATACGAAGGTTATTCATGGACGGCGCATGGGCGCTATCCGACCAATACCCCCGGCTGGTGGGGCGGCGCCCATCCTTTCACACTGCTCGACTGGTCTGTTGTCCATAACGGGGAAATTTCTTCCTATGATGCCAACCGCCGCTTTATTGAGATGTTTGGATATAAATGTACGCTTCAGACAGATACAGAAGTTATTACCTACATCATGGACTACCTGCTCCGTGTTCAGGGCCTGTCTTTAGGCGAAGCCGCAAGCGTAATAGCGGCGCCGTTTTGGAGGACTATTGCCGGTAAAACCGACCTGGAAGATAAAGAAAAGCACATTTTCCTGCGCACTGTATTTCCAAGCCTGCTCATCACCGGGCCATTTTCCATTGTCCTCGGCTTTGAAGGAGGGCTGATGGCGCTCAATGACCGCCTGAAGCTCCGCTCCATGGTCGTCGGGGAAAAGGATGACAGGATTTTTATTGCCAGCGAAGAAGCGTCTATCCGAAC
>JAGZDD010000071.1 GCA_018369015.1 Clostridiales bacterium
CTAAAAAACGTCCGTAACAGTTCAGCATAGCTGAACTGTTACAACCGCCGTGAATCAGCACCCATCAAAATATTTCATTATTATTTGCTTTAGCAACTTGTTCTCTTTGTACAATCCGCCTCTGATATGCTGGTACATATGCCAGCAGGACTGCCATTGCTCTGCCGAAACGCCCTCGCGGCTAAAAGCAGCCTCGTTGGCCAGCGCGACAAGCATATCGCAGGCGGCAGCATCAATAAAATCATAGTCTTTGGCAATCGCTTCAAAATAGCTGTGCAAATTACCGTCCTTTGGCTTTTTATAACCGCAGATCTCAAAAAGGCGCAGCAAATAATAATAAATCGCAACGACCGCTTTGCTCCGGTTTGGCTGGCGCATCGCCCGGACGCGCTTTTTATTAAGCGCCGACGCCCGAAGGACAGCGGCCGCAGCAACAAGGGCCAAAATGGCTGCTGCCGCAGCGATCCCAAGAAGAATACGCTGCAATATGGCCATCGCTGCCGGCTGGCCTTTGGCTCCAGAGCCTTTGCCGGCGCTATTGCCGCCTGAAAAATCCCCGCCAAAGCCTTCGTCCGTTTCCGGCAGTTTATCTGTCTGAGCGTTTTGGCCCTGGGCTTCGCTCCCGTCCGGTTCGCTTTGGCTTTCGCTCTGAGGCGGTACACTCTGGCTTTCGCTTTCAGCCGGACTGCTCCCGCTTTCGCTCTCCTCCTGGGTATCCATCGTTTCGCTTGTTTCATCCATATCCCCAGTGAGAGAAGCTGTGTCATAATAGGCAGGGGTCACTTCCACAGGCAGCCAGCCAACGCCGTCTAAATAAATCTCCGTCCAGGCATGGGCCTGATGGTCATAGGCAATTCCTTCATAGCCCGAGGCAGACGGCGAAAAGTTTCCGGGCACCATTATATAGCCTTCCACATACCGGGCCGGAACGCCCATATTACGCAATAGCAAGGTGGCTGCTGTGGCAAAATGCATACAATAGCCTCTCTTGTTTTCCATCAGAAAATATTCCGTAAAATCCTGGTCCGAAGGTAAGCTCCCCGGTGTCAGGCTGTAGGTGCATGTATCCGTAAGCAGACGGCGCACATAAACAACCTTTTCCTTCAATGTTTCAGGAACCGTTCCTCCGGTAAGCGTGTCCAACATGGCCTTTGTTTCATTTGGAACCTGGCGATAATGATCATAGACAAAATTCCTGTAAGCACCCTCCAGGCCGCTTAATGTCAGATTCCCCGAAAGGAACTGAGCGGAATAAACAGACAGATCATCATAATCGCCGGTCAGAGGATAAATTATCGGAGTGAAATCAAACGCTGAAGACGATGATGTTCCCGGAATATACAAATCATTCATCCAGTTACCGCCCTCAAGCCTTGCGCCATAAGGGAAAAATTCATAGCTTCCAAAAACCGCCAGCTTTTCAATACTCATATGGTCCTGGCCAAACTGCGAGAGAAGCTCATAGGGAAGACTTAAAAGCTGGGCCTCCCCGGATTGTCCGGCTGTTTCCAGAAATTGACTATAATCTCCACCTTCTTCCACATTCCACCGGTTATTTTCATATCTATCACCCACATAAGCCTTAATATATAGGTTAGATTCAGGACGTGCCCCCACTGTTACCCGAATCTGTTCATCTCCATAATAATACATATCCCCGGCAGATGCCAGATCCCCGCCGCTAATTCCGCCTTTGGGCAAAGTATCCTCCTCACCCCATCCTTCAAAGAGATGCAGATTCTCCTTCGACCAGTCTCGGATCTGCTGCTGATAATGGACCAGGGTCTCCTTGCTTGGCAGTCCCATAACATTCCCGGCAAAAAATGCAAGCCCTGCGCTTACCGCCAGCAAAACGGCCATAAAAATCCCCGCTTTTGCCCCGATTTTTTTCACGGTGCGGTTTTCTCCCCGGATATAAAAATGCTTCCCCAGGGCTGTCAGCGTTCCATATTTCCCGAAACGCGTTCCTGCATAGCTGCCTATAACAAAGACACAGGAGGAAATGCAAAATACAGCCAGCCAAAAGGCGTCTGGCACCTTGCCGACAAAAAATACGCCGACAATCCCCGCAATCCCTGGTACAAGCACAGGAAATGCGCTTTTAAGGCCAAAATAGCATATCGCGCCGTACAGGCAAAAGAGCGCCGCCACAAAACCGTAAACCAAAAAGGCCAGCTCCCCTTCCCACACGCCTTGATCCACATTTCCGGCCATATAATCTGTTACCAGCATATAGCCCCGCTCATAAATGCTTATAAAGCCTTGTGACAGTGCGGAAAAATTCAGCCAGGCAAAAAGCACACCGCCAATACAAGCCACGCCCACGCCTCCCCAGAAAAACTGCCATCTCGTTGAAAGAAGCCAAAACACAACCGCCAAAGGAACAATGATACCCAATATTTTCAGGCAATTAAAATCCATGGAAAGCCCGCGAAATATAATGGCAAAGGAGGACAGCAAAATCAATATAAAGCTGGCCATGGCCATCATCAGCCATAAAAGCGCTCCCGGCAAACTATTCTTGCCATCATAATATGAAGTTTTTTCCAGAAAGTGTATCCCTGTCCAATCCTTTTTCCTCATAGATCTCTCCGTCTTTTTCTATTGTCATATTTGAATTTATCGATAAAAAAGTACAAAAGCTGTCAAAACCCCATTCCCTGCCGTACAATTCTCCCGGATTTTTAAGCGGCACATGAGGATGGGCATATAAAAGCCTGCCCATAAAATGATAAACATCCTCCTCAGACTCGACGGCGCAGCGCTCAATGGACATATCTGTTTTGCACCAGGCAATATAATGCCAGCAATGGGCACGGGCCAGCCCCACACTCACCGACAGTCCAGCCTCAATCACCATGGACATAGCGCAAAGCTGTGTTTCATCTTTTTTTATCTGAGAAAAATTAAAAAATACGACAACCGGATAGCCGACAGGCCTTGAAAACTCCTTGACCATAAACTCATCCAGACGGGCGGTCAGCTTCCAGTGGATACGCTGCATCCGGTCGCCGGGCCGAAATTCCCGTATGTCAAATACCTCTGACGGATCATCCCCGCTTTTTTCTTTTGAATAAGTGTCGCTTTCCCCGATAAAATCACGTATTTTAGAGCTAATTTCAAAATTCACAGGAAACAGCTCCGGGAACACGGGAATGTCCAAGTCAAAGCCGCATTTTTTTGTAAATCCAAAAATGCGCAGATAACCGCCAATATAAAGCTTATCTATATGGACATGAATAATACCGCAGTAATTCGATTCTACATGAAAGGTCACAGCCGCGCTGCACCGTCCATCCGCATACGTACAGAGCCACTGCTTTGCCCTGCTCTCACCCATATTGTTTTGATACCAGATACGAACACGCAGATGATTCAGTGGCAGAAAGCTGCGGTTATGTATATGGATAATAATTGGTATCATCTCTTTACAATGCACCAGTTTCCCCGGTCCTTCCACGCTAATACCTATCATCTGGCGCATATAAAGCGTAGTTAGTAATTCAAAAACTAATACTGCTATCAATCCAAGAAATACAATAAAAAATACAGGCGTTGTATACATAATCATAATATAAACGGTCAGCAGTATCCCAAACAAATAAACAGGCAGATTTTTCATAAATGCCCCCTATCTGGGTACCGGCTTTGCCACGGAAGCTAAAATACCATCCAGCACTCGTTTCGCATCGCAGCCTGCGATACTGGCCCTGGCGTCAAGAATCAGGCGGTGGGCCGCCACATCCTTAAAGATCCCTGCCACATCGTCAGGAAGGACGTAATCCCGCCCGGACAAAAACGCCGCGCTTTTTGCCATGCGGCATAAAGCAAGCGTTCCTCTTGGGCTTACCCCCAGCTTTATTAGCTCGCTGCTGCGGGTGGCATTGACAAGCTGGGCGATATACTCGTAAACTGCGTCATGGATAAATACCTGCTCTACCATTTTCTGGCAGGAAACAAGCATTGCTCCATCCATGACCGGCCGCACATGGTCTAACGGATTATCCGCATGGCGGCGCTTAATAATTTGGATTTCATTTTGAATATCCGGATATCCAAGGCTAATACAAATCATAAACCGGTCGAGCTGGGATTCAGGCAAAAGCTGGGTTCCCGCAGACCCCGTGGGATTCTGGGTCGCTATAACAATAAAAGGGTCCGGCACATCCAGCGTATTTCCGTCAATCGTCACCTTTCCCTCCTCCATTACCTGAAGTAAGGCAGACTGGGTTTTCGGGGATGTACGGTTAATTTCATCCGCCAAAAACAGATTTGTCATCACCGGCCCGGGAACATAGCGGAATGTCTTCGTTTCTTTCTGAAACATATAAAAGCCCGTCACATCGCTGGGAAGGACATCCGGTGTAAACTGGACGCGCTTTTGCTTTAGAGCCATAGCCTTGGAAAACGCCAAAGCCATCGTCGTTTTCCCAACTCCCGGAATGTCATCCATTAATATATGTCCTCCAGCTAAAATCGCCAGCATTACTTTGCGTATATATTTATCCTTACCCGCAACAACCTTACCCACCTCCCGGACAACGTTTTGCGGGGCATTTGCCAGTTCACTCATAAAACTCCTCCTGAATTATTATTTTTAATAAGCATACCGCTGCCATGTTACAAAACTGTAACGCTGCTCATCCATTTTCTATAATTGTACCGCTTCGATAGGCATCCAGCAGCTCTTTTAGCTCCCCGATTCTCTCGATTAATTCTTTTCCCACATCCGTATCACCCACAAGCATCCTGTGCGGCGCCATTTTAACCATAATGCGGTCCGAATGAATATCCCTCTCTGACATAATCGCATCCTCTGCCGAAGAAAAAGGCTCATGGGCGACAAGCATCATCCCATAGGAATTATAAATTAATGTGTACCCTGCAATGCCTGTCTGCTTCTGATAGGTCCGGGAAAAACCGCCGTCAATCACAAGCAGTCTTCCGCCGCATTTCACAGGGCTTTCCCCTTCTTTTTGCAGGACAGGCACATGACCGTTGACAATATGGGCATCCTGTTCATTAAGGCCAAACTCCCTGAGAATATTGCCGACAATCTTTTCATTTTCCAGCAGACGGTAGTAAGGGTTTTTACGTTCCTCATGGGTTGCCTTTTCTGACAGAAAATAGCGCTCAAAGGTTGCCAGAGGCAGCAAATTAATACTCAGGCAGCGCCTTGCGCACCTTTGACCTCGTATATTTTAAGGCGACCTGCTTACACACCTCAATGAGCCGGTACAAGGTAATCTTATACCAGTCCTCCATATTTGGCTCGCTTTTTTTAATAAGCTCCATTTTCTCTCTGGGATAATAAATCAGCGTTGCCAGCGCTTTTTTATCACTGTGGCTCAATGTGTGTCCAAAAACATCATCAATTTTCTTTTTTACAGCCCCGGAGCCATTGCGCAAAACATGGGAAAATGCCTCGTATTCTCCATGAATATCCGTAATAAAATGCTCCGTTCCCTTAGGCAGATCCAAAATGGACTGGAGATTAATAATTTCCGTAGACGCCTTGGCAATCGTCGGATATAATTCTGCCAGCCGTTTTAGATAACGCAGCCTTGTATATTCCATAGCTCCCTCCCTGAAGGTTCTCTTGGTACGATGTTATGAATCCAGCCGGTTAGTTTTATTTTATCATAACAAAGCAGGTAAAACAAATTTTTTATGACAAAAAAGCATATCTGCGCAGCTATTTCGCTGCTTCAGATATGCTTTTTAAAATTTTTCTATATTTCCCTATTGCTCAGGGAATTTTTCGCTTTTTGCCAGTTTCCTTTTTAAACCCAAAAGGATCGCCGCAATACCCGCAGATACCGCCAGCACAATGTACCAGAGAGTTATATTCACCGGATCACCCGTCTTTGGAATCTTAGCCGGCTTCTTTGGCGGTTGAGGCGTTGGCTTCGGCGTTCCGGTAAAGCTGTTAGAAAAAGAAGCCTCATTGACCTTTTCCCCATTAGCATTTTCCATGACAATCTGTGCAGTCAAAGCGCCGTCTTCTATATTTTTTACATACACCGTCACATTATAGACGGATGTATCATAAGTATAATGCTCCTCTTTTTGCTCTGTCTGCTGAGTCAGGGTGTAATGATAAACGCCGCCATGATGATATGTTATTGGACCGCATGTGGCTGTCTCGGAGCCATTCATCACAAAGGTATAGACATTGCCCTCGCTGCCCTGGGGCATAGGCACATCCTCTCCATCCGCCGTCAGGCAATAGGTAAAAGCTTCGTCTACAGCTTCATCCTCCGCCTGGGTTACAGTCATTTCCTGCTGAACCGGAAGGCTGACGGACACCTCGCCGGCCCCGGCCGCATAGGCAGGCAAACCGGCCCATATAAGAAAACACGCAAAAAGCAGAACAAAAATTCCGCTGCATTTACAGCTTCTAATGTTTAAAATCTTGTCCATTCAATTCTTCTCCTTAATTCCCTTTACTTACCGGCACTTCTCTATCCATAATTTTTCCAACGAGAATATGCCGCCCATTTGTGGACTCCGAGGTACATGTACTTAGCAGTACCAGATGGTCACTGTTGTCCACAGAAATGCCGCTCACATTCACAGCTCTTGACATCAGGCTTTCAATAAATTCTCTCCGCATCTCCTGCGGCAGTGCCGGTGTGTAAATACGGCTGTCGTAGGCGTCCGTTTCAAGGAAGGCAAAAAACTCAAGCCTGTGGTTTTCTCCGCCATAGTACAGGCTGCCGTAACGGTGACTTTCAAAATAGTCCTTGTCCTTAAAATTGGCAAGCTCTCCAAACATGGCCTCCTTTTCCATATGGTGGCCATAAATAATGGAATTGAAGTCCAAAAAATTCCGGTCATTCCTGTAGTCAAGAAAAATGCTTCCGCCCAGAGAAAAATTTCCCCAGACATCTGTATTGATATATTTATCATTATTATCTGCCTGGACGATTGGATAATCAATATGCGTTCCATCCACAGTCAGCCAGCCAAATATCTCGCTGTTTTGTGCCACAAGCTCCTCAAAGGATAAGCTATCCTCATCGTCGGGCTTATAGACCTCATACTGCGAGGCATCCGACGCGGCATAGACCTGACCGGAATCCCACAGGGCATAGCAGCCGTAAGCAAAGAGTAACAGGAAAGTCAGCAGCACCGCACCATTGACGATGCTGTTGATCAGCTTTACAACACATTTTCCCACGTTTATGGCCTTTCCTGTCGGTGCTCTCTTAATATTAGCGTGCGATCTTTCTTCTCACTGCCACGTAGCCAGCAATACCGGCAATAGCTACGGCAATAAGGATAATAAACGGAAGGTTGTTAAGGATAACGCCGGTGATAACCATTTCTTCATATGTATTGGTAAATTCAACGCTGTTTGCCTTTTCTCCGACAAGAGCATTGTTTACAATCAAGTTATCAGCTTCGCTAACTTTTTCAGAGCTAACAGGTGCTCCTCCATTTTCTACCAATTCATAGGACGGTGTATAACCATCCGCAGCGCCAACCTCAGTTACGGTATATCTTGTGCCTGCAGGAAGGTTCTCAAATACAAGTGTTCCGCCATCTTTTAAATAAAATGCAAATTCTTCACCATACTTCACGGTCTTCACTTCGCCGTTGAGCTTTGCCTCTACATTTGTCACATCAGCGCTTTCTGTAGCGGCCTTTGCCAATGTAATCTTAAACTCAAATTCCTTTGTCTTATCGGCCAAATCGCCCTCTGTACTCTTGCTGATAACAAGGGAGCTGGCCTTATCCACAGAGCCACCGCGTTTTTTATACGTATTTGTAAAATTGATTTCTGCCTGTTTAGTATCGCTGCTATCCTCGGCGGTAACATGACTTACCTTAAGTCCACCATCTTCTGTATTGGTAACATACACATGCAGTTCATATTCATTTGTGTCATAAATCATAGACTCGTCCGCTCCAGCCTGATATGTATTTGGCGTTTCTTTTATTGTATAGACATATTCGCCGGCATGTTTCCAGTCAGCCTTGTTCAGATCCAATACAGTGCTTTGGTTGATTGCATACTTGCCCTCTGCAAGATCACCGGTTTGCGTGTCAGAATTGTAGCGGATCGTATCAATCGACAACGCCGGTGCATCAACAGTCAAAGACTCAATTGAAAATTCAAAACCAGCAGCCGGTACTGTAATCCCTTCCGCCATTTCCAAAGTCTTTTCGATCGTAACCTTTCCTGTATCACTTATATGCGGAACATCTTCTGCAAACGCTCCCATACTGCTGACACACAGGCCTGTCGTCAAAACACCGGCCATCAATAATGCCTTAAATCTTTTAAAGTTAATCATTTCAATTTCCTCCTTAATTCATAAAAGCTTTTTCATTTATATAAGCTGCCGGCCCGCCGTCCACAGCCTTCCTTCCGGCTGTACCGTCAGTTATATACCTCTGCGCCGGATAATGGTAATAACTTTGCCCTTTGTATCCTGTATATCTACCGGGCCATAAATCCGGCTGTCTGTGCTGCTGCCCCTGCTGTCGCCCAGAACAAATACCTGTCCTTCACGAACAGTCAGCGGAAAATCAACACCCTGTTCATATCTGTTTGTTTTCTCATAAATTCCTGGCTCCTGCTGCACAGCGCCATTGACAGTCAGGCCGTCCTCCGTAATATCTACTGTATCCTGAGCCACTGCAACGACACGGCGCACGGACAGTTCCCCGTCAATATCCACAACAATCGCGTCATTGGCTACGTAATTCTTATCCAGCCGATAATAAATGACAATATCTCCGTCTTTGACGGCCGGCGACATGGATAAATCCGGGCACCTGAAAATTCCAAAAACGAAAATCAGCATTACGGCAAATACAGCAGCGATAATGACAATTTTCAAAAGCAGCAGCAATAAATCCTGCCCTAGCGAGGGGCTATTCTTTTCCCGGGCCTTCATACTATCTTCTACGGTAAATCCGCTTTCTCATATAAAGGCTTAGAGCCACCGTTCCCACGCCCAAAAGCAGGGCAATGCAAATGAACAAAAAGCCCGCGGATGTATGATCCATCATTCCAGTTACCGGCACCTTATCCAAACGATTGACAACCTCCACCGTATTTTTACAATTTTCAAGGCTGCCGCTAAAGCCGTTTTCATTACCATAATCCGCTTCGCCGTTATAGCTTACGGTATAATCGCCGGAATTTGTTTCAATAACACAATAGCTCGCCCCTGACGGCAGATCTTTGATTATAATTTGCTCACCATGGCGCAATGTCACCACAGCTTTGCCGTCTTTAAATTCAACCGTTCCTGTATGCTCGCCGCCATTGGCTATAGATGTGGACGAAAAAGTATCAGTCACCGGAGTACCTTCCACATCTGTCAATGTGATTTCAAACTCAAACGCCTTTGTCTTATCGCCCATTTCTCCAGTTACTTCTTTAGAGATAGCAAGCGACGGCCTGCGCGTATTCGTTATGGTAAAGCTTCCGCTACTGCCCTCACCCTCACTGACATGGCTTTCATAGCCCTCTGGAACGCTGACTTCCTCTACTGTATAAACAATAGCTTCCCGTCTGTCCTGAACCACTTTTGTTTTGTCCAGCTTTGTCCATGTATGAGTCCAGCTATTTGCTTCGGACAGTGTGACTTCAGAGTTTTCAACTTTTTCTCCATCGGCATAAAGTGCGGCTGTAACACGCTTTGGCCGGTCCTTGTCATAGTTTTCATTATCTTCCCAGGCCTTTGTTACTGTCACTTCGGTGCGGTCATAAGTATTCGTAATCGTAAAGCCTTCTGAAGCAGTTCCTGCCACTGTGCTGATGTAGCCATCAGAGGGAAGCTCCTCCACAGTGTATATATGGCCTTTTGCTGCTACGTTAGAAAATATACCTTGCCAGCCATTTGCAGCATTTAACTGAAGTGTCTTATATTTTGTGCCATCCTGGTAAAGTATCACTTCAATAGATTCCGGACGCTCATCCATATGGCCCTCATCACCAACCCACACCTTTTCTACAGAAATGTCTGTCGTATCCACCTGGACCACAGGCATTTCTTTGTAATCAACAGTCTGAGAAACTGCAGACTCTGTTCCATAGGTATACGTCAGGAGCGCTTTATTGTTAGAATAAAAGCCCGGTTGGCCGGAGCTTGTATTATTTCCGGGAGCATCACTATTCTCACTTCCTGTATCGGGATATTGACCAGCGCTGCTATATTCATCATAGGCAGCCTGAGAGGGCTGTATCGTAAAGCTAATGGAATAGGTATAATTTTTATTCAGAGTATAACCTTTTTTAAATTCTGCTGTAACTTTATGTAATTGCTGATTATAAGTAACATTGATCCCGGCCTCTCTAATATCTACGTTCCGTCCGCTTTCATCATCAACTGCTGTTACTCTATAGTCAAGAGAGTTCCCAGGTACTTCTACCCATTTGCTGAGAGTATCGGTAATCGTCACATTACGGCATGTATATTCAGTAATCTCTCCGGTAATCTGGGCCAAAATATTCGACAGGTCATCACTAGTAGCTGCCGAAAATGCCTGTTTCTGAGCAGCTAAAGAGCTTTCCACCAGTGACTGCAGTCGCCCTAATTGTGTTTGCTTCTGGGCAATGCCTATAGTATAAAAAGCATTTAATCCACGAACCCCGGCAACCTCATTTTTCGCTGCTTCTAAAGCCTTTTCAGAAAAATAACTTCCATTTCCTACGGTTTCCCCACGCTCGTTATAATAATATGTGGGATCTCCGTCAGATAAAAAAATAACAATTTTTTGAGCATCACTCCGTGAGCTTTGCAGAACTTTTTTTGCCGTTCTAAGCCCAGCCTGCCAGTTCGTACCTCCGTTCGCCCGTATGTTATTTACGCTCTGATTTAATTGCCACGAAGAATCCGTCCAGCCTTGAGCTATATCTGCATCGTTCCATGCTTCATCCCACATAAAACCCTGACTTCCGGCAAAGCTCACCACAGCCATACGGCCATCAATATTTTCATTGTTTAGTATTGTATCTGCAAGCCCGCCATTTTTTGTAATAATAGATTTTACTTCCTTAAGCCGCGTACTCCTCCAGCCCCATGAATCATCCATACTCCCCGACTTATCAATGATTAGGACCACATCTACTTTGGGTTTTGAAGTTGACGAATCATACATGCCTTTAACATCTAAAGTCAGCGTATAAGTTCCATCACCATTATCCTTTATATATTTACGATGTGCCGGAGCCGCAGTTCCGCCGTAAGACATTAAAGACAGCGCCGTAGGTGCAGCAGCTTCCACATCCTCCGGTGTTTCGCTCTCTGATTCAGATTCACTTTCGGATTCAGATTCGCTCGCTGTGTTACTCTCTGATTCGGATTCACTCTCAGACTCTGGTTCACTTTCAAATTCTGTTTCTGATTCACGTTCCGGCTGCTTTTCACTTTCAGACTCCGAGCCGCTCTCCGGCACAACACCGCTCTCAGATTCCGGTCTTGATTCGGATTCACTCACAGACTCCGGTTCAGATTCACTCTCAGATTCAGGTTCTTTTTTAGACTCCGATTCGCTTTCAGATGTGCCGGCCGCACCGCTCTCCTTAAAGCTTTCATCCTGGGATTTAACATCCGTCTGAATTTCATTCATCTTTTGTCCGGACGACAGTGTTTCATCTAAAGCTCCCTTCCCTTCCACAGACTGCCCGGTTTCAAGCGCTGTATCCAGGCTGCCCGCAAGAGCGCTGACCGAGCTGCCGGCCATTGAAAGAACCAGCATAATGCATAAAAATAATTTCAGCCAGCGGTTCTTTGGTTTTTTTGCCTTCATAATTTTAATTCTCCTTCCTTAAACGATCCTAACGTCTTTTTGCCAGATTGCTTAGCCTCCCTGAATGTAGACAGCGCTTATCCCGGCAAGCTTTGATTTCCTTCTAAGAGCCGGTCAGGCGTTCCTTTACGTCTGGCTGCAAATGGCACTCCCCGGATGGTACTATAAGGCTGCCGAGCCCTTTAATATCAAGCCAGCAGCGGCTTAAAAGCTCTTTAAGATCATGGATATTTCCATAATTCAGGCGGTACCGCTTCCACACAACCGTTCCCTGCCAGCAATTTCCCCGGCAGCTTAAGGGATTGATGATCAAACAATTTCCCCAATGTTCTGGCTGCGGATATGTACCTTCATTCTCCCTTGTTTTCCATGCCGCCCGGTCCTCAAGACATTTTTCCAAAAAGAAAAACCTTCCATCTGCCAGAAAGCTGCCGGGATAATCCGTTGTAGTCTCTGAAAATTCCAGCAGATAGTAAATACGGTTCACCTTTTCAACCAGATTTTCCAAGCCGTAAAATGACAGCTTATGCCCGTATCTTATGCTGTAAATCCATCCCCTTGGAACTAACTGGGCAGCCACATTCAAAAATTCAAGCATAAGCAATGCATCTGGCACAAAGTATTCCCTGTTTTCCAACTTATGCTGCGCCTTATTCATAACCGACCTTCCTTTCTTGCATCAAACGTTTTCAATACCGTCGGACAGGTATAACATAATAATGATTATGTCGCTGAAATAGCATCCGGGAAGGGCTGCAAATTTTTTTGTTTGATAAGTAGCTTTTGCACACATAGAAATATTTCTTCCCGTATTAAATTCCCTTCGGAGCATTATTCCTTAAATGGTTTATTATTCCAAAAAAGGCACACCAAATAGGCTGGAAAAATCTGCTTTATTTTTCCGGTCTGTTTGATGTGCCTTAAAATTTAGTTAGATTGAAATTTTTTTAGAAATAATATTGATTTATGTACAACAATGCGATAAAATACTAGGCAGAAACAGCGTCTTTTACTGTTTTCGGCGACATAATCATTATTATGTCATTCATATATAAGATTCAGTCGTTCTAAATGTTTTCTATGTTCCATTCCGTCTGTGAGAATATATAGCCGTGTCGTATTAATTGAACTGTGTCCAAGTATATCTGCCAGCTTTGCTATATCCCTTTCCAGCCTATAATAAAGAGTGGCAAAAAGATGCCGTAAGTTGTGGGGAAATACCTTGTCTGCCTTAATGCCGGCATTTTTTCCCAGTTTTTTCATGTCCGCCCATATTCGTTTCCGATCCAGGGGTTTTCCGTTTTTTGTCATAAAAAGATAGCCCTGTTTGATATGCATTGAAGAAGCATACGCCTTGAGCTTCAGACATAATTTCCTTGGCAGGAATATTTTACGTATTTTTCCTTTACACAAGATCGTCACACACCCCTTTTTCAATGTTTCAACAGTCACAAATGCCAGCTCAGATACACGCATTCCTGTTGAACACAGTGTTTCCATTACGAGCTTTAGCTGCTGTTTATTTCGCATTTGAGCCTCGTTGACCAGTTTCATATAATCCCTGCGGTCAAGGAGCCTGTCAGCTTCCAGAAAAATCTGGCGCTGAATCTTGAGAGGCTTTACTATACAGTCTTCCCATCCTGCAAAGCGGAAAAAGCTATTGAGTGCCGCCAGCATAGAATTAACGCTGGCCGGTTTATAATTTATTGTCAGCCACTCCTTAAAGTGAATCACCGTATTTTTAGAAAAATCCACTGCCTGGCCGCTAACCTCCCCATATTTTACGCCCGCATTGCCCCCATAGCTTCCTTCAATAACCTTAATTGCTCCTCCAGCGTTTCCGCTTTCTATCTGCGCACTTTGCGGCTGCCTGCAATACACAAAAAAGGCTTTGATATCCCTGACGTATTTTTCCACAGTTGCCCTGGCTTTCTCCAAATTCTTTAAATAGTCTCCAAACATTGTCACCTGCTGTTTTGTCAAAGTATGTCTTTCCATTTCATTTCGCGCCTTTCTATTATTCATCTGATCTGTGCCGGCCTGTATTTTCCCGGTTCTGTATACTGGGGCCGACACAACGATTATTCTTCCTTATTGTATATTTTTTATTCTGCAAGGGCTTCTTTTTCCTAATAAAATAAAAACATTCCAGATAAGGCGCGATCGGATAGTGGCAGAATTTCCTGCCCTATCCGCTGCGATACAACAGCCGTTTGCAGGGCTTATCTCACAAAAAAACCGGTTCCTGCCACAAGCAGGAACCGGCTCCATAATCTCACTGTCCTAAAAGCATCCGGTCATTGGCAAACTCTGCGCCGCTGGCCTGCTCAAATTTTGCAAGTAGATCTGAAACGTGAAGATTTTTCTTTTCGTCTCCGGAAACATCATAAATAATCCGGCCATCGTTCATCATAACAAGGCGGTTGCCATATTTAATGGCATCCTTCATGTTATGAGTAATCATTAATGTAGTGAGATGATTTTTCGATACAATCTCGTCAGTCATCTCAAGCACCTTTTTAGCTGTTTTGGGATCTAAAGCCGCCGTGTGCTCGTCCAGCAAAAGCAGCTTTGGCTCCTTTAGGGTTGCCATCAAAAGGGTTAACGCCTGGCGCTGGCCGCCGGAGAGAAGGCCGACCTTGGCGCTTAGGCGGGATTCAAGGCCAAGATCCAGGGATTTGAGCTTTTCTACAAATAACTCCCGCTCCTTATTGCTGATTCCCCAGCGAAAGCTTCTGCGTTTTCCCCGCCGCAGGGCAAGGGCAAGGTTTTCCTCAATCCACATATCTCCGGCAGTTCCCTTAAGAGGGTCCTGAAAGACACGGCCAATATATTTTGCCCGCTTATAATCCGGATCGCGGGTCACATCATGGCCGTCAATCTTGATGGAACCTTTTTCCACGCCAAACACTCCGGCAACGGCATTGAGCATTGTTGATTTTCCAGCCCCATTGCCGCCAATCACTGTCACAAAATCTCCCGGATCCAAGTGAAGATTCAGGCCGTTAAGGGCATCCTTCTGAACCGGAGTGCCAATATTAAATGATTTATATACATTGACAATATCCAGCATTTATGCACCCTCCTTACTTCTTTTGGATAATATCCAGGATTTAATGGACGGTGACACAAGGCAGATAACTACAATAATGGCAGTAATCAGCTTCGTATCATTGGCTTCAATCTTAAATCCAAGCGTATCTTCAAAGTTAAGCTTTTGTCCAAGCAAAAGCACGAGGGCAATGATAATACGGTAAACGACAGAGCCGATAATCACCCCGGCCAAGCGGTGGAAATATGTCCGTTTTGAAAAAATAACCTCGCCGATAATAACAGCCGCCAAACCAAAGACAATCGTTCCTACACCCATCTGGACATCGGCATAGCCCTGATACTGGGCCAAAAGGGCGCCGGACATGGCTACAAGGCCGTTACCGATCACAAGACCAAGGACAATCATAATTTTCGTATTTGTTCCCTGGGCCTTCACCATATCCGGATTATTTCCTGTAGCTCTGAGAGCGCAGCCAATCTCTGTTCCAAAAAAGCAGTACATAAGGACAATAAGAATAACGACAAAAATAAGTCCTACGACAAAGCCCGACCAGTCAGACGGCACCCCCAAGTCCTCTACCTGGGTAAAAATAGTATCCATATTTAAAAGGCTGACATTGGCTTTCCCCATAATTCGCAGATTGACCGAGTACAGAGCAAACTGGCACAGGATTCCGGCCAAAAGATCAGGAATCTTAAATTTCGTGTGAAGCACCCCGGTGACAAGCCCGGCAATCATACCGCCAAGCGTTGCCAGCAAAATGGATAAAATTGGCGGTATCCCGGCTGCAATATAAACGGCCGACATGGCACCGCCAAGGGTAAAGCTCCCGTCAACGGTCAGGTCAGCATAGTTAAGCACCCGGTAGGTCAGATATACGCCAAGGGCCATGACGCCCCATATAACGCCCAGAATGACCGCAGATTGTATATTATTCAATAACAAAGTAACCATTTTCTTTTTCTTTCCTCTATTGTATAAAGCGCCCTCCCTGGCGGATGAATATTATCCGCCAGAGATAATTAATAAACCGTGACTGCCTTATCAAGAATTTCGTCAGGAATTGTTACGCCCACACTCTCTGCAAATGTCTTGTTGACAACAAGGCCACAGTCCTCCTGTGTTTCTACAGCCATTTCTGATGCTTTCTCACCGCCAAAGATACGGACAGCCTGAGCTGCTGTCTGCTTTCCAAGGTCATAATAATTGATCGCTGTTGTAGCAATACCGCCCTCCTGAATCATCGCTTCAACGGCGCAAAATACAGGAAGCTGGTTGTCTGCTGCAATCTTATTCACCGTTCCCATAGCGCTGGCGAATCCATTATCCGATGGAATATAAACAGCATCCACAGAGCCGACAACAGATGTCATCGCCTGCTGGATCTCGTTTGTATTGGAAGCCGTCTGTACTGTCACCTCAAAGCCAAGCTCCTCTGCGGCAGCCTGTGCTTCCTTTGCCTGGATTTCGGAATTAGCTTCGCTTGATGTATACAAAATACCCAGTGTCTTTGCCTCAGGAAGAATATCGCGGATAACCTGGATCTGGTCAGGAATCACTGGCATATCAATCGTTCCTGTAATATTCTTGCCAGGTGTTTCATTGCTGTCTACAAGCTGGGCTTCAACAGCATCAGTCACTGCCGTAAAAAGTACGGGAACCTCAGTGTCGCTGAATGTATTGGCGGCAGACTGGGCAGCCGGAGTTGCAATGGCCAGCACAAGGTCAACACCGCTGTTTTTAAATGTATCGCAAATACTCTGGGCCGTACTCGTATCGCCGGAAGCATTCTGGAAATTCAGGGTCAGATTTTCGCCCTCAATATAACCGGCTTCCTCAAGTCCTGCCTTAAAGCCTTCATAGGCTTCATCCAGGGAGCCATGCTGGGTATACTGAATGACACCGATCGTCACGCTCTCGCCGGACGCCTGGCCGCCGTTTTCATCGGCGCCTTTAGAATCGCCGGCTCCGTCTGTACCAGCTTCGCTCCCGCTCTCTGCTAAAGCGTCCGAAGCTTGTGCTGCGTTTGAAGTATCTTTCGTTGTTTCACCGGAATTGCCGGAACCACATGCCGTCATCATTGCCATTGCAAGAGCAGCCGACAAGACAACACTTAAAAATTTTTTCATTTTGTCCACTCCTTAAATAACTTATCACTGCATTGCATTAAAGCAAACAACATACGTTATCACTTTAAAGCAGCTGCACTAATGTTAAAATTTTACCGCCTTTCGGTATAATTGTCAACCAGAAACTACGCAGTTACTTTTATGCCTCAAACACTCTGGTAACTATTCAGCCATACCTCTCAGATCTGCGTAGCTAACGCTGCTGTCTGAGGCGCAAGAACATCACTCAGTAGTTCGCGTAAACAACCGTATCTCCCGCCAAAATCCGTGTCTTTCCAAAAGGGATAATGTTTTCATCCTTCCGCTTTATAAGAACAATAAGCAGCGTGTCCGGAAGATTTAACTCCTCAATCGTTTTTTGGCACCAGTCATGGCCCGAAGTAATTTCCATTTCACGCAGGCTTACATCCCCACTCTGGCTTTCATAGGCCGGAACGCTCATAATCAAATGATCCCCGGGCATGATACATGTATCGCCTTTGGGGATCAGTGTTTCTTCTCCCCGCTTGATCATCAGCGCCAGCGCCCCAGTCGGGAAATGAACATCACTGATTTTCTTTCCCGCCCAGTTATGCCCGGCTGGAATAAAAAAACGCATAAGCGTCATAGACGATTCATCCTGGTAATCATTAAAGGTCTTATGCACATCGGAAAAGTTATCAATCATGTGCAGCTTTCTTGCCGCCAAAGGCAAAAACGACCCCTGGACAGCTACAGAAAATAAAGCAATAAAAAATACAATATGAAATATATCAAGCTCCGTCGCAACACCGGCACATACAACCGTCACTGCAAAGGCAATGGAGGCAGCGCCCCTCAGTCCTGCGAAGGAGACAAGCATACACTGGCTCCATGGCGCCCGAAA
>JAGZDD010000072.1 GCA_018369015.1 Clostridiales bacterium
GCTTCATAAAATCAAGGTAACACAGCACATAAATGTGCCTTATTTGCCATTTTCAACTGCTTTTTACCAGACTAAGGAAATGACGATTGTTTAAGTAAAAGCACAGGGGAGGATTTATACGATGAACAGTCATATTAAATTTGGGGTTTCTTTATATAGTTATCAGGATGAATATTTTAGAAGAACAATGACGCTGGAGGAATGTATTGAATCGGTAGCTGATATGGGAGCGGATGGAATTGAAATTATACCTGAACAAATGATACCCGATTATCAACACATTACAGATGCGTTTCTTGACAAATGGTTTGGATGGATGGACAAGTATCACACGAAACCAATAGGTATTGATGCTTTTTGTGATGAAAAGGGGCTTTATAAAAAGCAGGGGCGGGAAATGCCTTTTGACGAGACCGTAGCTCTTCACAAAAACTATATTGATGTTTGTCATAAATTGGGCGCTTACTTTATAAGAACAATGAGTACAGATGAAAAATTATTAAGAGAAACTGTTCCCTATGCCGAAGAAAAGGGGGTAACGCTGGGCTTAGAGGTTCATGCTCCTGGACATATAAAAGATGAACGGGTACAAAATTGGCTCAACATAAAGGAAAAACTGGGAACAAAGAATATGGGGCTGATTCCAGATTTTGGAATTTGGGAAACCAGGCCGACCCCGGTAATTATGGAGCAATGTATTCGTGACGGCTGCTCCAGGGAATATGTAGAGCTGGCAGAGGAAAAGAAAGCTCTGGGCTGGACATGGGAGCAGATGCAGGATTATTTGAAGGGTAAAGGGGCAAATCCCGGGGAAACAGACGGGGTATGGCGTGTATTTAATGTTTCTTATGATAACCCGGAAGACCTGAGATTGATTATGCCTCATATTATAAGTATTCATGGAAAATTCTGGGAAATGAAGGATAACATGAAGGAAGCCAGCATTGATTATGAAAACCCTCTCAGGGTGCTCTTAGAGGAAGGGTACAGCGGCTATATTTGTTCTGAATATGAAGGCGGGCGTCACATTCAGGATGTGGAAACTGTTCGTGGTGTGGAGCAGGTAAGACGGCACCATGCAATGATGCGTAATCTGATTGAAAAAATTGTAAAGGAGTGTTAAACCAGAGGGGTTTAAACCGTTGTCGTTGTTTTAGGGATAAATGTATTGGGGAGGAGAACACATGAAAAAAACAGTTGCGTTAGTATTAACATCTGCGATGGTTATGGGATTAATCGCAGGTTGCCAAAGCTCTGAAAATAACGAATCACAAGGGGCAAAAGATAATGGAACATCAAGCTCGCCGGCGGCTTCGGAAGCTGATTCTTCTGGAACGGATGAGGCGTCAAATGAGGATATGGCTGAGATTATTCTGTCCATGTTTGCGATGGGAGAGATTCCAAAAGATGTCCAGCTTGTTGAGGATGGAATTAATAAGATTACAGAGCCAGAGATTAATGTTCATGTTACATTAGACGTACTGGAATCCGGAAACTATGCCCAGCAGGTCAGTCTTAGAATGTCGGGCCAGGAGAAAATGGATATTATGCTGACCAATCCGTCGGGAGCGGTTTCGTTTGCAAATATGTTCGCTGCAAATCAGCTTACACCGCTTGGTGATCTTATGGAAGAGTATGGTCAGGATATTTTGGCAACATTGGGAGAACTGGCAAATTCTATGAAGGTTGGCGGCGATATATATGGTCTTCCAAGAAATGCGAGTATGGTTTCTAGTGATTACATATGTATGCGGACAGATATTTTGGAAGAGCTTGGGCTTTTGGAGAAAGCACAAAATATGACTTCCTTTACAGAGTTTGAGGAAATTTTGGCGGCTGTTAAAGAAAACTATGATCTTGCACCTATTGTAGCTTCATCTGGCGGCACGGTACTCTCGGTGGCCGGGGTGGCTATGAAGGATAAGTTTGAGGACTGTACCTCTGTGGATGTATTGAACGATACAATGAAAATATTATCTGTGGAACCTGGAACAACGACAGTGAAAAATTTCTTTGCTACAGATGATTATGCTGAAATGGCAGAGCGGGTAAGAGGCTGGTATGAAAAAGGCTATGTTTATAAAGATTCTACGACAACAACAGATAATGCTGAAAGTATAGTTAAACAAAACGGGGCCTTTTCATGGATCTCAACAAGTGAGATTGGTGTAGAGGCTGCCAAAAGAGATGCAACAGGGTATGATATTACATGCGTAAAAATTGACACACATATTATCGGAACATCAAACTGTACAAAATTTGCCTGGGTAGTTCCAATTACCTCGGATGAACCGGAAGCGGCAATGAAGGTGTTAAATTTGATGTATAAGGACGGCCGTATCAGCACACTGCTTGCCTGGGGAGTGGAGGGAACACATTATGTCCTTGACGATGAGGGAGTTGCCCATTATCCAGAGGGAGTAACGGCAGAAAACTGCGGGTACCATACAGTAGATTTCCTTGTTCCAAATCAATTGGAGGTTCCTGTGTGGGAAGGTGCTGAGCCGGACTTAAGAGAACAAGCGAAGGCAGAAATGGAAACAGCTCCGATTTCTCAATTTCTTGGTTTTACAATGGATTCTACCCAGGTTAGCAATGAGGTATCGGCTCTTTTAAACTGTCTGGACGAATATATGCCGATGATTGAGAGCGGTGTTGGGTCGGAAGCAGATCTTGCACAATTTCTTGAAAAATTAAATTCGAGCGGCGTTGACAAATATGTATCTGAAGCACAAAAGCAGCTTGATGAATGGCTACAACAACAGAAATAAACGGCAGGCTTATATGTGGGGAAAGTACGATTATTTAAGTTAAAAAACACGGCATGAAAACTTTTTGTTATAAAGGCTCCGAGGGGTTTCGGAGCCTTTTTCTTTTGTAGTTTTTCTTTTTATCTTTTGTATTTATGAATCCATTATATACCGCAAGTTTCTCAATTTCAACTAATATCGGTCGTCATATTTCGACAATTGTAACAGTTCGTTATTGTCCAAACCAGCCTCAAACACTCTGCTGTTTGAGGCATAAGAATGTGATTCAGGGGCTTGCGGAAACGTTTCCAACAATTTTATCCATTGTTCAATTTTTGGTTTTTAATAGCAACAGGCTTGACACATGGCAGTTTTATTGCTAATCTCAGTACAGATTGATGGACGCGCAGCCCCATAGCGGCTTGTCAGCAAATGCCCGCGCATCCGGACAAGAAGGTTTGTCCGTCTGTGCGTCCATTTGCCGGAACTTTCATAGTAAACTTTCATGCCGCGCTGCGCGCAGCTCCACCACAGATGAAAGCCAGATGGCTCCATGCCTGCGGCACTCCGCCATCTGTCGCCAGTATTCGCGCTTTACGTTCTACCTTCGGCATAACCCGCGCTCATACTGTCTTGCCCGTCCGATGTCTGTGAGGCATTGCGTGCAAGTACGCCCTGCCCCACAGCCGCCGTCCGGGGCTTTCATAGTAAATTGTAAATGATTGTTTATTTTTTTGAAAGATATTAGAAACGTTTCTGTATTATAATTAAAACGTGCTGGAAGCAAATTTTTTTGTTCCTTAGTAAGTTCAGGATTGCTCTGTGCTGCGCACTTTCGCAATCCTATCATTGAAGTATTTATACTTTTGAGGGAATCAAATGATAACGGGGATACATGGATGAAGAGAAAAAAAGCTGTTAGAAATATTTTATTATTTGCAGTTGTGCCGCTGGCATTAATTGCTCTGATTTACTTATTTGTGTCGCTTTATTATACAAACCGGTTTTATAATGGAACATGGATTAATGGTGTAAATTTTTCTAATAAAACCGTTGAAGAGGCTAAGGAAAGCCTGAAAGAATATAAAGAATCCTACATACTGCGCATTATTGAGCCTAATGGCGACCAGGAGGTTATTAAAGGCTCTGATATTGATTATGCGGCTACTTTTGATAAGGTGGATGAGATTAAGCAGGCGCAGGGAATATGGCGTTGGATCCTGGCATTTGCCGATGTGAATTTTTATACCGTAGAAAGCTCGGTTTCTTATAGTGAAGAAAAGCTCGAAGAGGCTGTTAAAGCCTTAAATTGTGTCAGCGGCACGGATGTAAAGCCTCCAGTGGACGCTTATGTGGAATTTACAGATGAGGGTGTGAAGCTTGTGCCTGAGGTTGTGGGAACTCAGGTAGATGAGGAAAAACTGCTCCCGGCTGTCAGGGAGGCTTTAGATGTGGGAAACACCCGGATGGTTATGGACGATTCTTGTTATGTGGCTCCAAAGGTGACGACTCAGTCCCGCGAGATTAGAGAGATTATGGCGCCTGTGGAAAAAATACAGGGTGCTACAATTACTTACACGATTGGAGAGGCTACAGAGGTACTTGACAGCAGTACGACAAATAGCTGGATTTGCCAGGATGAAAATGGCACGGTGACTGTGGATAGTGAAAAAGTCACCGCTTATGTGGAAGGGCTTGCCAGTCAATACGATACACTTGGAGGCTCCCGCCAATTTGTAGCAACAGGCGGGAATACAGTTACTGTACCTGGCGGAAATTACGGCTGGAAAATCGATGTGGCAGCCGAAGCTGACGAGCTGGCACAGCTTTTAATTAATGGCGAGAGCCAGACAAGGGAGCCGATATATAGTGCGACGGCTGCGCGGCATGGAGGAAATGAAATTGGCAATACATATATTGAGATCAGTATTGACCAGCAGCATATGTGGTTTTATAAGGACGGCGCTCTTTATGCAGATACCAATATTGTCACAGGAACTGTTAATCAGGGATATGATACGCCAAGAGGCTCTTTTAAGGTTCTTAACCGCTACAGAAATATTACTTTGGAGGGAACTGAAAAAGACGGAAGTAAGTACAGCTCTCCCGTAGATTATTGGATTGGGTTTTATAGGAGCGGCTATGGCATCCATGACGCAAGCTGGCGCGGTGATAACCAGGCAAATTACGGAGGTAGCATTTATATTTCCAATGGTTCCCATGGCTGCGTAAATACGCCCTATTCTAAAGTAAAGCAAATTTTTGATGCAGTTACGGTGAATACACCGGTACTTGTTTATTAATTGTAACTATTCTGCCATGTCTCCCGGATTCGTGCAGTTATTTCTGCTGAATCCCCGATTCGGGCTAAGCGCTCTGTCTTGTGATGATAAAATCTTTCTGAAAACTAGTTTGCAGAAAGATTTTATCATCCTCAGCCGCATAGCTGAATAGTTATTATTAATTAGGATTTATATTCTAAAAGGGGTTGTGCGAATCCTCATAAAGCTATAAAATATAGCAAAGGGGCGCACAGCCCTTTAACTTTGTTTTTCAGCTGCAGGAGGTTTTTATGTAAACTCCACAAGGGGATACCTGATGCCGTGAAATACACGGCAAACAGAGGAAAGGAGAAGGTAATTATGACAAAGAAAATTGTCTGTCTCGGGGATAGTATTACTTATGGGTATGGGGCCTATCCTGAGGATGCATGGCCGGCTCGGACGGGAGCGCTGACCGGACTTTCTCTTATGAACTGCGGGGTAAATGGAGATACTGCTGCGGGGATGTTATGGCGCTTTTATGAGGATGTTGTTGAAAAACAGCCGGATATTTGTATCATTATGGCAGGGGCCAATGATCTTTTAAATGGGCGTTCGCCGGAGGAAACGGCAGATACCGTTAAAGCAATTACAGAAAAAGCAAAGAGGTATGGAATTGTGCCCGCGGTCGCTACTCCAGTGAATATTGATAGAAAAAAGCTTTATAAGGGCTGGCCGTCGGCCAGGGGGCCAAAGGACACTGAAAAAATGTTCTCTATTCTGGCACAAAAGCTCAGGGCTTTTGACAAAGATGGCATAAGAGTTATGGATGTTCAGACAGAATATAGGAAGCGAATGGAAAAATGCCGTCCATATGGCCCATGGTACCAGGACGGCGTACATCCTACAAGGGAGGGCTATCATATTCTTGGCGAAATATTTGCTGGTTTTATCCAGGCTTATGGGTGGTGCGGCCACCGCTGCGCCGATATGTTCCGCCTTACAGAATGACAATTTGTACTGCGTATATAGCCCGTTTTTTTGGAAGACCTTATATGAGTGATGGGAGGTTTAGAAATGCGTTTTGTTGATATGATTGTTAAAAAGAGAGAAGGAAAGGCATTAAGCACGGAGGAGATTAAGTTCTGGATTAATAACTATGTGGCAGAGAAAATTCCAGATTATCAGGTCAGTGCCCTCCTTATGGCTATTGTTTTTAATGGCATGGATGCCAGGGAAACGACGGATTTGACGATGGCCATGATGAATAGCGGAGATGTTATGGACCTTAGCGGGATTGAAGGTGTTAAGGTAGATAAACATTCTACCGGAGGCGTAGGGGACAAGACGTCACTGGCGCTTGGCCCTATGGTTGCTGCCTGCGGCGCGCGCCTGGCAAAAATGTCCGGGAGGGGGCTTGGCCATACCGGAGGCACTTTGGATAAGCTGGAATCAATCCGGGGCTTTAATTGTTATCTTAGCGAGGAACAGTTTATACGCCAGGTTAATGATATTGGCCTTGCGATTGCAGGGCAGACGGGAAATTTGGTGCCGGCGGATAAAAAATTATATGCGCTGAGGGATGTGACCGGAACCGTAGATTCAATGCCTCTTATTGCTTCGAGTATTATGTCTAAAAAATTGGCTTCCGGAAGCGACGCCATTGTCCTGGACGTAAAGTATGGTAACGGTGCATTTATGAAAACGCCCGAAGAGGCGATTACTCTTGGCCGGGAAATGATGGATATAGGAACGTCTTTGGGGCGCCGTGTCTGTGTGATGGTGACGGATATGGATGAGCCTTTGGGAAATGCCATAGGAAATGCCCTGGAGGTGAAGGAAGCCATTGAAACGCTTAAGGGCCGCGGGCCGCAGGATTTTACACAGCTATGTATGGAGGCGGGGAGCCTGCTTCTTGTTATGGCTGGAATTGCTGATAATAAAGAAATAGCGCGCGGTATGCTGTCGAAAGCTGTTGAAAGCGGGGCTGCTCTTAAAAAATTCCGGGATATGGTTCTTGCTCAGGGCGGCGATGTGGCTCAGATTGATGATCCAAAGAAGCTGCCTTTGGCAAAGCATATGACAGAGCTTGCAGCGCCGGACAGCGGTTATATTTGCCATATGGAGGCAGTTCGTCTTGGCACTCTGGCCATGCAGATTGGAGCCGGACGGGCGGCAAAGGACGATAAAATTTTGCCGGGAACAGGAATTGTCCTTGAAGCCAAGGTAGGCGATCTGGTAAAAAAAGGCCAGACATTAGCACGTATTTATCACGATAAGCCTCTTTCCGGTGAATGGATCAGCGATTTTTATAATAGCTATCGCTTAACGGATCAGCCGTCCAGGCGCAATCCGCTGATTTATAAAATTCTCGGAAATGTTTGAGGAAGTGTTATAAAATGTAACAGTTTGGCCCGCGCCATTCGCAAAGCCGCGCTAACGCGCTTTCCGCCGCTTCGCGGCTGCCTTTGCTCATAACCTGGCGCTCTCTCAGACAGGAGCAATAGGCAAAAAATCATGTAAACACGATTTTTTACCTATTACTCCCGGATGGCTGAAATGTTACTATAAAACATCAAGGAGTCAAAGAAAATGGGATTTATAGAATTATTTTTGATTGCAGTAGGGCTTTCGATGGATGCCTTTGCTGTGTCTGTCTGTAAGGGCTTGTGCATGAGGAAAATGCGCTATGGTCAGGCTGTTGTTATTGCTCTGTTTTTTGGCGGTTTTCAGGCATTAATGCCATTTATCGGGTGGATATTAGGAAGACAGTTTGAAAAATATATTACAAGTATTGATCACTGGATTGCCTTTGTGCTGCTGGGAATCATTGGCGCAAATATGATCCGGGAAGCTCTGGGTAAAGAAGAGGAAAATGAATGTGTGCCGGATAACCGTCTGGATTTAAAGGAATTATTTTTAATGGCGATTGCCACAAGTATTGACGCTCTGGCTGTGGGGATTACCTTTGCATTTTTGCAGGTATCTATTATTCCGGCAGTATCATTTATTGGATGTACCACATTTGCTTTGGCCTTTGCCGGAGTTTGTATTGGAAAGGTATTCGGATCAAAATATAAAAGCAAGGCAGAGCTTTTGGGTGGGATTATACTTATTTTAATTGGCCTGAAAATACTGTTGGAGCATTTGGAGATTATTTCCTTTTAACGATATGAAAAATGACCGGGGGAGAAAATAGTATCCCCCGGTATTTACAATAGTTCATCGACAAGCTCACGGACATTATCCTCACAGACGCCGCAGATGGTCGTTACATCGGTAGCGGCTACAACCTCTTCATAGCTGCGGGCGCCGTTTTTAATGGCATCGGCGATGTCCTGCGCAGAAAGATCAAGGCATGTGCAAATGATTTCTGACATATCTCTATCCATAAATTTCACCTCCTCTGTCGGCCGTGCTTCCCACGGTATCACATATTGGTTGATGAGGGTTCGGGAATAGTATTCGCAAAATGGCAGATTATATGTATAAAAAGGTAACGGTTCAGATAGTAAAGTCGTTGTATAAAAAGAGAGGTCACATATGAAAAATATTTTATTAATTGCTACGGGAGGCACCATTGCTTCCAAAGGAACTGCAAGCGGGCTGGCGCCCCAGCTTGGTTCGGAAGAAATTCTTAAATATGTACCATCGGCAGAACGCATGTGCCAGGTGGACAGCATTCAATTGTTTAATCTGGATAGTACGAATATATTGCCGAGGCACTGGGAAGCTCTGGCAGTGGCGATTCGGGATAATTATGATAAATATGATGGCTTTGTCATCCTACATGGTACGGACACGATGGCTTATACATCCGCCGCCCTGTCTTACATGATTCAAAATAGCCCTAAGCCGATTGTGCTTACAGGGGCGCAGCGGCCGATTGATAAAGAAATTACAGACGCTAAAATGAATTTGTATGACAGCTTTCTTTACGCCTGTGATGATGCGTCTCACGATGTTGTTATTGTTTTTCAGGGCCAGGTTATTGCTGGCTCTAGGGCAAGAAAAATAAGATCCAAAAGCTTTAATGCATTTTCCAGTATCAATTTTCCTGATGTAGCTGTTATCCGGGGAAGCCGTATCATTCGCTATATTGAATGGAAACCGGAGGGCGAACTGCGTTTTTTTGTAAAGCTTAATCCAAGAGTTTTTACATTGAAGCTGATCCCGGGAATGGATGCAGGCGTGATTCACTATCTTATGCCCCACTATGATGCCCTGATTATTGAAAGCTTTGGTGTTGGCGGGATTCCTTGCTATGGGGAGGACGCTTATATGACAGCTATTTCAGAATGGCTGTCTGCGGGAAAGCTTCTTGTAATGACAACACAGGTGCCTAATGAAGGCAGCGATATGGTTATTTATAATGTAGGCTCAAGGCTTAAAGAAAAATTTGATGTTCTCGAAGCCTATGATATGACGCCGGAGGCCACAGTAACAAAGCTTATGTGGCTTCTTGGAACCTACCATACCTATAACGAAATAAAAGAAGGCTTTTACAAGAAAATCAACAATGATATAATGTCTGCGTAGCGACATTATATCGCGTCTTGCGCGCGGCGGCGCAAGACGTCCGGTGGATGTCTGTTCTGCGCCGACCGAAGCGGAGCGTAGACCGTAAGTGAGCCCTCCTCTGCGCGCAAGACGTCCGGTGGACGTCTGTTCTGCGCCGACCGAAGCGGAGCGTAGACCGTAAGCGAGCCTTCCTCTGCGCGCAAGGAATATAGCAAACAGATGAAATCCCGCAGGGGGATAACCTGATGCCGTGAAAAACACGGCGAACAGATGAAAGGAGAAAGACGAATGAGCAGCTTAAGCAAGAAAAAGTACGTTCGGGAAATGTCGCTGGATCTTGGGGCAGATATTGCAGGCTCAGTGCTTTTTGCGGTTGGGATTGTTTGTTTCACTGAGCCGGCAAATATCGCTCCCGGAGGAGTTTCCGGCATTGCGATTATTTTAAATTATATATGGAATATGCTGCCTATTGGCGGTATGAGTATTGCTATTAACATTCCGCTGATGATTTTATCCTTTAAGTATTTGGGCCGTCATGCATCTTTGCGGACGATCTGTTCCCTGATTATCAGCAGCTTAATGATTGACTGGGTTGTTGCTCCATTTTTCCCTATTTATACGGGAGACCGCCTTTTGGGTGCCGTGTTTGGAGGCGTTTTTATCGGAGCCGGTCTGGCATTGATTTTCCTGCGTGGTTCGACGACCGGAGGAACTGAAATTGTGTCCAATCTAATGCGCCTTCGCTGGCCTCATATTTCCATGGGCCGCGCCATTCTTTTTGTGGACTTTGCTGTTATAGCGTTGTCTATGGTTGTTTTCGGAAATCTGGAATCCGGGATGTATGGAATTATCTCTCTGTTTTGCAGCTCCAAGGTGATTGACGCCATTGTGTATGGCTTTGATCAGGGAAATATGGTGACGGTAATTTCAGATAAAAATGAAGAAATTTCTAAAAGGATATTGGATGAAATTGACCGCGGCGTTACGCTTCTCCATGGAAAAGGTGCTTATACCGGGCAGGAGAAGGAGGTACTTATATGTGCGGTGCGAAAATCAGAATTTGCCCGCCTAAAATCCATTATCCGGGAAATTGATCATACAGCATTTGTTGTTACGACAGAAGCCGGAGAGATTCTTGGAGAAGGCTTTAAGCCTGTAAGTCAAACACCCCAAGGCAAGTAGCAGGATGTTTGATCCCTGCGGCTAACGCAGATCACCGCTGGACAACTCGTGCCAGAGTTTATCCTCGTCAGCCGCATGACTTAAGAACTGTGATAGATTAAAACGTTAAAGCGTTACGCTTTAAATTGGTGTTGACATTGCTGTGTTTTTTTGCTAGAATCAGAACAAAGCATAACAGTTTTGCATGGCTGATCTGTTATAACAAAGCTTTGACTTGGAGGTAACGATGATAACATTAGATAATAACACAGGCTGCCGTTTCGGCTTTGCATATGGTTATTATTATCCGGGCTATGACAGTGCGGATTTATTTTGTTGCATCGGAACAGCCACCAGTCTCAGAGCAGAATAGAGCAGACTCTATACTGTAAGTTGAAACGTAAAGCTGATGTTCCCGCAACATCAGCTTTTTTATTTCATAGGAAATTGTTTTCCTATGAAATAAAAAAGCTCTGCTTTGGATCGCACTGCGGCGGAATCACTATAAATGAAAGTTCAGGATTGCTCCGTGGAACATGCACTCGATCAGAGCAGAAATTTGACGCTAAAGCGACCGCGCCCGGAGCGAGAGTTTTGCGGGCGGAACTCTTTGTTATTAAGAAACTTTTATTCCCATCTGAATCTATTGGGTCAAGCGGTATCATAAAGGAGGCTTTAATAATGATTATTATTTTTAAGGAAAATGCACCGGAACAGGAAATTTGTTTGCTTAGGGAGGAGATTAAGGCGATCGGCCTGGATATTCACGAGTCGAAAGGTAAAGAAACACTGCTCTGGGGGCTTGTGGGAGATACTTCTAAAATTAATATGGACTGGCTTTGTGCGCGCAAAGTCGTAGAATCTGTCAAACGGGTACAGGAGCCTTATAAAAAGGCAAACCGGAAATTTCATCCTGAAGACACAGTCGTAGATGTTTCAGGAAAGAAAATCGGGGGCGGCCACTTTCAGGTGATTGCAGGCCCCTGCTCGATCGAAACAACACAGCAGATGAACAGTGTCGCAAAAAGTGTGGCTAAAAGCGGCGCCGGGCTTTTGCGGGGCGGCGCTTTTAAACCGAGGACTTCCCCTTATTCCTTCCAGGGCCTCCATGACGAGGGCCTGAAAATGCTCCTTGAAGCCAAGAAAGCCTGCGGCCTTCCGGTTGTTACAGAGCTGATGACGCCGGAGCATATCGATCTGTTTCAGGATGTGGATTTAATACAGATTGGCGCTCGAAACATGCAGAATTTTGAGCTTTTAAAGGAAGTCGGAAAGCTTAAAACCCCGGTGCTTTTGAAGCGGGGGCTGGCCAATACGCTGGAAGAACTGTTAATGAGTGCAGAGTACATTATGGCCGGCGGAAATGAAAATGTTATATTATGTGAGCGGGGAATACGCACCTTTGAACCGTCTATGAGAAATACGCTGGATCTTTCTGCCATTCCAATGCTTAAAAGTAAATCCCACCTTCCAGTTGTCGTTGATCCTTCTCATGCCTGCGGTATTCGGTGGATGGTAGAGCCTATGGCTTTGGCCGCTGTGGCCGCCGGCGCCGACGGCCTTATGATCGAGGTTCACAACGATCCGGAAAAGGCATTGTGCGACGGCCCGCAGTCGTTGACGCCGGAAATGTTTGATAAATTAATGAAGAAGATTTTGCGGTCAGCAGAATTTTTTCATACGATGATGGAGTGACAGGAACTCCATCTAATCCGGCAGCTGCTTTTCCCCATAAGTAAATATATACTTTTCATAACCATTAATAATTTCTGTTTCTTTATATTTATCCAGGCGTTTATGCTCCCGGCCGTAAGTCATATGCACATGCCCGTGGCAAAAATATTTTGGGTGATATTTGTCCATCAGGTAAGTAAATCCGGAAAAGCCGCGGTGAGGCAGATCCTGGCCGTCGTTAATTTCATATGCCGGGGAATGGGTCAGAAGAATATCAAATCCCCGGTTGCGCATGAGTGAAAAACGAAGCTTGCGGATTCTTGTATTCATTTGACGCTGGCTATACTGAAAAGGCCCATTTTTGTACCGCATGGAGCCGCCAAGGCCAAGGATGCGCACGCCGTTAAAATTATAGATCTTATCCTCAATACATGTACAGCCTATGGGCGGATCATCGACATAGCGCGCGTCATGGTTGCCGTGGACGTATAATATGGGCGCCTTTGTAAAACAGGATAAAAATTGCAGATAGTGGGGATTAAGGTCACCGCAGGACAAAATTAAATCAATACCCTCCAATTTGCTTTTTTCAAAAAAATCCCAAAGGGAACGGGATTCCGTATCAGCAAGTACCATTATTTTCATAGTTTTTGTTTCCTTATCTTTAATGTGCAGGCCTGCTGTGCCGCCATTGGCACAAGGCAGGCCCGCCGCGTATTTTTTGTGTATATGCTGTGCCGGATTACTTGGTTTCCGGGGCAATTCCATAATGGACAGCAACCTTGCGGGCATCATCCACAAGCTCATCAAGGGCCGGGATCCTGCCGATAATATTATCAGCAAGCCAATCCATAACAATCACATCTTCCGGCGGCATAATTTCTTTGTCATTACACATAAGCTCATTTTTCTGATTATATAAAGGCCCGGTAAACGGTACATAATCATTAGCGCAGATTGACGCCTTAAGAATACGCATAAGCTGAAGCGTACCGGAAGGAATCTTATCCGAATAAATAAGATCAATGGCGCCGGCGGACATTCCCCACCAGTAATTTAATGCCTGGAGATCATCGGTTTCATCATCGAGCTTCCATGCTCCGCTCAAAATACTGCGGATGATTCTTTCGTAAAATACACCCCAATGCCAGATTGGCATTGCCAGATTTGTTTTGATACCGTCTTTTTCTGCGTACAGCCCAAACTCTCTCGAACGGCTGCTTGGATTAATCATTTCTTTGTCAGAAATAATAACGATTTCTTCCTGTTTGAATTTTTCATATGGATCGCTGTCCTTTAAGGTCGACCATTCCAGATAGACCTTAGCGTCCGGGTTGACCATTTTGGCGCCAAGGGCAAATGCGTTGATGTTTGCCGTCATGCCATAGATCGGATAATCTGCAATATACCCGATTTTATTATTTCTTGTAAGTGCCCCGGCCATGACTCCGGACAGGAATTTCGCCTCATACATACGGCCATAGTATGTACGGATATAGCGGTGAGGGATGTTTAAGGAGCAGTTAAGCACTCTTATTTGCGGATGGGCAATGGCGGATTTCAGGCTGTCATTGACAAACTCAGGGGTTGTCGTAAAAATGACATTATAGCCGTCTGCAATGGCCTGTTCAATAGCCTCGTAGGCGCCATCGCCCGGCTCTACATTGTCGATACAGCAGGTTTCAATCTGATCCCCAAATACCTGTTCAAGATGGGCACGCCCAAGTTCATGGCCGTAAGTCCATGCGGATGTTTCCGCGGTTTTGTTGTGGATAAATGCGACTCTTAAATGCTCAGGGCCAGAGGACAAAAGCTTGCTTAGGAGGCCCTTTTTCGGAGCTTCCTCATTAGGAGTCATTAACAGGGCGACAGAGTCATCCTTGTCGACAAGGAGAAATTCGTCCCATATTTTTGTGATATTGCCGCGGATCGTTGCCGGAGTATCTTCAAGCAGTGACGAAAAATCGAACAGCTCTATATAAATCAGCATGGCGTCTGCCGGGGTGCAGGAGAGCTTATTCCCCCCAAGAGCGGCGTACTCCTTGTTGAAGGCCAGCCAGGAGGATCTGAAAAGCGCCTGCTCATCCTTTGTCCAGGGAATCGTCATGGAATCATTCAGGATTTTCATAAGACGGCGGTAACTGCCCTCTTTGGAAAACCAGATATAATTGATTTTGGAAATGTCATAAAATTCCAGATATTCATAGTAAAGATTAATTTCCGGGTCATCGCTGCGTTTGGGAACAAGCCGTGTAACTGTGCCGTATACGCTGACCGCCCCGATATATTTAGAAACGCTGACGCGCTTGTTTCCTTCAACAATATAGTATTTGCCCATAAACTCATAGGCAATTACAGGGTCGCGCTGCCCTTCTTCCAGCAAGGCATCGACAAGAAGCGACCATTTTGTGGCAAATTCCGATTTTTCTTCCAGCAATGGCATAAAGTTGGAGGCAAAGGCGGTAGTACGGCCCTCTGTACTTGTTCCGACGATCAGATCCAGCGGAATATCAATGGTTCCCAGATTTGTACGGCTTTCAATATCCGTCTGGGCCAGAAGATCGTCCAGGACAGGAAGGTAAGGGTAATTGCCGGAAGAAGCCTGTTCGCGGTACTTTTTCTGCCCGAGCCGCAGGGCTTTGTCATAATCTTCCATAGACATAATAATAGAAACCTCCTTTAAGGGTGTGCTGAATGTTATGTGAAACTCCGGTAAAGGGAGCTGTGCAGATGACTGCACTCACTTATTATATGCAGCCTTTGAAAGGATTTGTCAAGATATTTTTTATTTCATTTTCTGGCAGTTACCACATATGAAATACTTGGCGTTTTTTGAGGACTAGTTTAGAAAGCATACAAAGTCCTGGTGCATAATATGAAGAAAAATAAATGCTAAATAGCGGGTCGGCTGCCAGCATAATTATGAGGTATTGGCTTCTTATATTTCTAAAACTATAAATATATAGAATATGATATATTTTACAATATATTAAAAAAATCCTATAATAATAAAAAGGATACTGCGGATCAGGATTATTAGCTTGCGGCGGGGCTGTAAAGCAGAACTCTTCCTTAAGCATAGGGCCCTTAGCCCGAATCGGGGATTTAGCCTTGTTGGCGGCGGCTGGCAGCGCAAATCCGAGATGGCACGGCTGAATAGATACAAAAATTTATATTTGAAAGGGGATTATAGACGTTATGGGGGTTTTAGTGACACAGCTTTTTGTTATGTTTTTTCTGATGTTTATTGGCTTCGGGCTATTTCGCGCCAAAAAACTGACGGCTCAGGGAAGCAAGGAATTGGGAAATGTGCTTGTTTATGTGATCATGCCTTGCGTTGTATTTAATGCATATATGACGGAATTTTCAGTAAAAAGGCTTTGGGGCCTGCTGGCAGCCTTTGGACTTTCAATTGCTGCCCTGGGTATTTCCATGGCTATATCGGCGCTTATATTTCACAGACACCCCATAGAGAATTTTGGAACAGCCTTTTCAAATGCCGGATTTATGGGGCTGCCGCTGATACAGGCCGTTTTGGGCAGCGAGGCTGTTTTTTATGCTTCCGCTTTTGTAGCTCTTCTTAATTTTCTTCAGTGGACTTATGGTGTTTTCATTATCACTGGTGAACGCCGTCAAATCAGCGCTAAAAAAATCTTGCTGAATCCTATCATTATCAGCTTGTTTTTAGGAATTATAGTATTTTTAATGCGGATAGAAATTCCGGAAGTTTTGTCAAAAACAGTATCATTGATTTCAGGAATGAACGCCCCTGTAGCAATGCTCAGTATTGGAACTTATCTGGCACAGATTTCATTAAAAAATATAGTGGCAGATAAAACAGTGTGGCTAAGCTGTTTGTTCCGCCTTTTTATTATTCCCGGTATTTGCGCGGCCATCCTCTGGATTTTGCCGGGGGGATACGCAGAAATTAAATTGGCAGTACTTATTACCTCGGCCGCTCCTGTCGGTTCTAATGTAGCCATCTTTGCTCAGCTTTATCATAAAAACTATACCCAGGCAGTAAAAAGCGTCTGCTTAAGTTCTGTTCTTTCATTGATATCAATACCGCTTATTATAAGTATGGTTAAATTCTAGCTATTCAGTCTCGATCGGCGCAGCCCATGCTGCGAATCGGCATATGGGCGCGCAAATCGGGGCTTCATGGAATGAATCGTTACGGCAAATGCAGCTTGGCGCCAGGCTTTCAGGAAGGAAAACGATTATGGAAGTAATCTTTTAAAAAGTCGCGAAAGATCAGGGCGCTGGCAGAAAGATAGTGATTTTTGTTCCAGGATAAAAGAATATTGCGGTAGCATGGAATATCACAGATTGGCCGTGTAACAACGCCGCAGCTTTCCATATTTGGCCATGTTATTTTGGGGATCATGGCAATACCCATATTAAGGCCAAGAAGCTCCCGAAATGCCTGGGGATTGTCACAAGAGAGAGAAATCTGGGGGTTAAAGCCGGCGATATTACAGTAATATTGTGTGATACAAAATAAGTTGGAATTTTTGTGAAGGCTGGCAAAGGGCTGCTCATAGAGCTCCCGAAGCTTTACTTCACTTTGCCTGGCCAGAGGGTGGCCGGCGGGCAGGGCAATAACAAGAGGCTCCGTTAATAAAATACAGGAGGTCTGTTTGTCTAAAACGCTGTCTTTTGGTGCTGGAAGCCCTGCGGCCGGGGCTAAGGGAGTGCCGTCATTTTCCGGCATTTGAGGTTCCTTGCCGGGAGCAGACCAGATTAAGAGGTCGATGTCAGGAATATTTTCCATATAAGCAGCAGATTGAATGATCTGAAACGATATTTGAGGGTAGAGGGCTCTGAATTTACCGATAAAATCCGGGAGCAAAGATGAGGCGGCCTGGATACATAAGGTCACTTTTTGTCTGGGGTGTTCCAGGGCATCGCTGATTTCTGCTTTTGCATCAGAAAGGGCTCCAAGCACAGTATTTGTGTATTTGAGGAAAATACGTCCATAGTCATTAAGCTGAATATGTTTTCCGGTACGGTCAAAAAGAGGTGTTCCCACTTCGCGTTCCAGCCGCTGTATTGTCTGGCTTAATGCAGGCTGTGCAATGTGCAGTTCCCTGGCGGCGGCAGATATGTGTTCATAGCGGGCTGTGATCTGAAAATAATAAAGTTGGAGGAGTTCCATAGTTATTCCTTTCTCTATATAATAAACGCACGTGCCGCACTGCGCGCGGCACCATCACGTATGAAAGCCAGATGGTTCCGTGCCTGCGGCACTCCACCATCTGCCGCCGGTATGTCTACGTTCCACTCCGGTCGGCGCTAAACGCGTGTCACAGGCACGCAGCGCCGGACTTTCCGCTGCCTACGGCAGGTCTACGCTTCGCTCCGG
>JAGZDD010000073.1 GCA_018369015.1 Clostridiales bacterium
CCCCGCAAAAACCGCCTCCCAGCGAATCCCCCGTTTAAGGCTTTCCACAACCGCCCTCTGGTCATCCACTAACAGTATATTCATTCCTTATCCCCTCCGGTAAAATCAGCTCGCTTTGGGCGCCGTCCATATTATCAAACATGTATTCTGCGCGGTTCCCATACAACAGGCGGCAGCGTTTTTTTATATTGTTAATCCCTATGCTGCGGTTCCCTCCCCCATCTTCATTAATTTCATTTAAAATTTTTTCAGGATAGCCCTGGCCGTTATCAGATATAATCAAATCCAGGAAACGGCTTTCCTCTGCCAGAAGTATCTGAGCCAAAACTTCTATTTTCAGCGGCATGTTCCCATCTCCCAGCTTTGCGTACTTCACGCTGTTTTCCACAAACGTCTGGATACACAAAACCGGCACTTGCCATGCCAGAGCTTCTTTACACACATCAAAGCTACAAGACACCGGACGCCCGGTCACATGCTTTTGAAGCTCAATATAGTTTTTGACAAACTCAATTTCAGACGATAAAGGCACAGTTTCCCTGTCCATCTGTAAAAGATAGCGTATATGGCTGGATAAATTCAGTATCATCTCCTGCATTTTATCTGTATCTTTTTCCAGGGCCAAAGCGTTGAGTGTTTTTAGTCCGTTCAGGTAAAAATGGGGCTTTAGCTGAAGCTGCAAATACTGTATCTGCGCCCTTTCTTTCCCCACAGCCTCCCTGACGGTCCTTTTCTGCTGTTCCTTAAGCGCCAGAAGCATCGCCTGGAGCGTGTCGTTAATCTGGCGTATTTCCATAAAACGTGTGTCCATAGGCGAAACCTTCTGTGTCCTTCCCTCCCGTATTGCGTCCATATTGCAGGTAAGCTGCCGAAGAGGCCCGATAACATGCCTTTTCATGTAAAAATACAGCAGGCCTACCCCTGCGGCGGACAGGGCGGTCACAACGAGAAGGAACACCTGCCAGGCGGTCATCATCTGCCAGAAATTGGCGCGAAAGGCGCTGAAAATCCATAAATCTGTATTTTCGATTCTCTCCCCATAGACATAATAATGATTTATTTTTTGTGAAAATATTTTCGTCCGGCCCGAGATTTTACCAGGCAGCCCTAATTCTTTGGCCATTTCTTTATTTTTAAAGATAACGCCGTCCTCCATCACTATAAGCTCAGGATCAAGCAAAGAGCTTTCCAGCAGGGTATTTTCCGCAGTTCCCATGCTGTAAATCCCATACAGCGCCGCGCTCCCTTTACGGCAGCAGACGGCTATACAGGCCTGATCCTGGCCATAAAGCACGACGGCCCATTTACCCGGCAAAGACGTTTGCTTCTGGAATCCTTCCCGGACATTGACATCGGATAAAAGAGCTTGTTTCAAAAGCACAGACTGCTCCGGTTTTATAACATCCGTATTAATGTTATACAATGCTTTTTCTCCATTCCCGTAAAATAAATAAAATCCGTGGAAATTTTCCTCAATCGCCATTGTCTGTTTCAGGCTCTCCCGCAGTTCGTAGGCACAGCTATATTCCTCAGATTCCGTCGCCGTCCTGCTAAGAGCCTCAAAATTGGAGTCAAAAGCATAGACATCATAAATCAGTTTGCCTACTTTATCCATCGCTTCCTCCGTCCTGCCTGCCAGATCATGCACAAGAGCCTGCTCATTCCCCAGAATTTCCCGACGTCTCTCATCGAGCAAATACCAGTCCATGAAGCCAAGAAGCAGAAGAAGGCTTAAGTAGCCCACCATCATCACCGTAAGAATCGTACGGTTCAGGTTATAGATATGTTCTTTTCTCTTTTTTTTCATATGAACTCCCTGCCGGGCATGTTACAAAACCGCCGTTTCTTCTTTCCCGGGTTTTAGCGGGATACGCCGGGAACCCGCGCACAATGTTCCGCCGGGAACCGTGGCCGTCACCCACACCCTCCCCACTTTAGCCGTTACCGATACGAATCCCCCAGGCACAGGCACTTTTCCAGAAAATTCTTTCATATTCCCCATTCTTGGCCGCACTTCAAAAGTATTATAGCCGATCCCCGTATTTTCTACGCCAAGCCTGTAATTGCCGAGAAGATAAATAGGGCTGGCTCCCCACGCGTGGCAGAGTGATTTTTCATAGGGATTCCCATACATGGCATAATGCGCCGCCCCCTGCTCTTTGGGGTCATATGCCTCGTACAAAGTTGTCGCGCCTGTTTCCAGCATACTTCCATAATAATTGCGGATAGATTCTTCTAACAGCGTTTCATTGCCCTCCTGGCAATGTACCTGGTTCTCATAAAATTTAAAATACGGCGTTGTAATCTCAGGCACCCTGGGATTTAATATGACGTTTTTATAAATGCCCTCCTTTTGCTGACGGCTGCACGGCAAAAATAAATAAGCCAGGATGTTGCTTTGCCGGGTCACATTTTTCCTTCCAGATTCATAGCTGTCAATAAAAGCCTTCTTCTCCCTGTCATAAAATTTTTCAAAAACCGCAGCCTGAAGGCGCTGCGCCTCCCTTCCACTGTTCCTGTCGCTATTGTTAAGCACACGGCAAATCCGGGAATAGCACTCAAGGGCTTTGGCATAAAGTATTTGCTCCGCGCATAAGGCCCCGGTCTTATCCATGGGCGCCCAGTCAATAAATACCCAGTCTCCCGGCCTGCCTCTCATAAATCCATCATCATCGGCGCGGCTGCGGCAAAATTCCATCATTTCATGCAGCACAGCGCTGATCTGGACAAGAAATTTCCGGTCTCCATAAGTCCGGTAATACTCGTATAAGCTGATGACCCACAAAAAGCTGTAATCCATAATCGTATTAATATGCATACGCACCGGGCTTTTCCCGCCCAGAGCAATCAGCGTCCTTTTCTCAATATCCGGGTCAAAAAACAGGTACCGGTTCACAAAAAGGCTCTGGTAGGCATCCCCCGCCCACACCCATCGGTCCCGCTTTATCCCGTCAAGGAAAAATTCCCTGCAATTTAAGTGGAAGGTATAAGCCGCAGTCTCCCATACTTTATTAATTATTTCTTCATTACACGAAAAGCTTCCCCTTCGTGAAAGGCCAAGGTACTCATACTCCGCCCGAACCGAAGCCTCGCCGCTGCTTACGAAAATATATCTGAAAGCACAAGGCGGATATTTAAGGCATCCGCCAGATGGTTCCTGTTCAAAATGGATCACGCTCCACCGGGCATCCAAAGCCTCTTCCCTGGATTCCCCAAACTGTACGCGTATCTTTCGCTCTGGAAGCCCGGTTATTGTTGTACCCGCAAAGGTTTCATGGCCAAAATCAAATAAAACGCCATCAAAAATCTTTTCTCTTTTTCCCCAGTTTTCAGGCCTGTATGAAAAAGGAAAAATCTCCGGTGTTTTTTGGGGGCTGTCAAAGTAAGCATACGTTCCCACAGCTTCCCAGCAGCCTGTCAGGTCATCCGCTTCCCAATTTTCATCGCTTTCAATAGCACCGCTTACATATACACATGGAAATGTCTTAATATTAGCTACCCTGATACAAATTTGCGTATCTCCAGGTTCAAGGCAAATTTCCTTTTGCCCACCATACTTTTTCATTCTCTGCGGATCCTCACCGACCGTCACAGAAATATCGCCGCAGGCCCTAATACGCATGATCCCGCCCTGCGTTGCTGTACGGCGCCTGAAACACACCACAGGCTCCGGTGTGTAAAGCTTCCAGACCGGCGGCTCAGGATAACCGTACTGCTGTCTTCTGTTGTGTACTAATAAATTATGGTAAATCTCAAAATCTCCAAATTTCCAAATCCACTGACCCATAAAAACTCCTCCTCTTATCGGCGCACGCACTGCAAAAGCAGCCGGCGGTGCCATGATTTTTTATCGCCTGAAAATGCCGGAACCAAAAGGCTTTTATCCCATAGCTCCACGGATTCCTGCCCACCGATGCCCTACTGGCATCATAAAAATACCATATCACAATAGGATAAAAGCCTTCTGCAATTTTTATGACATATATTGAAAGTTTTGTGACATCTTTGTAAAAAGAGTTTGGCTCGTGGAACTTGGGTGCCGCCGCGCGGGGCTTTAGCTATACAGTTCGATTGTGAGCGGGTGTGTTCCGGCACAGCAGCAGCTTTTTAAGTTCCTCCACACTCCCCAAAACTTCTATTGCCCCGGCGTTTTCGAGTTCTTCCCTGCCGCCATAGCCAAAAGCTGCGCCAACGCAGTCAATCCCAGCCTCCTTTGCGCCCTCCACATCATGGAAACGGTCTCCGATCATCAGAGCCTCTTTCCGGTCAGCAATTTTCAACGCTTCAATCACAGCTTCAATGACTTCGCTTTTCTTTGTCCTTCGTCCGTCCAGGAAGCTGCCAGTCACATTGTCAAAATAATCCCTCAGATGGAAATGCTCTAAAATCCTCTCAACAAACACCGTCGGCTTCGATGAAGCAATAGCCAGCACATAGCCTGAATCCTTCAAAACCTTAAGCATTTGTTCGACACCGTCATAAACCTTATTTTCAAAAATCCCTGTATCGGCAAAACGCTCCCGATACTTAAGCACCGCTGTCTCCGCCTTTTCACTGTCAAAACCATAAAAATCCATAAAAGACGCCTTTAGGGGCGGGCCGATAAACTTTTTAAGCTTTTCTAAAGGCTCGTCCATAATGCCAAAAGCATTGAGGGCATATTGAACACTTTTGGTAATCCCCTCAAATGGGTCGGTTAAAGTTCCGTCCAAATCAAATAAAAGATATTTATACTTTTTCATTCTCTGTCTCCTTAATTTTCTCCATAAAACCATCGTAACAAAAACCAGCGGCTTCGCAGCGGTACAGGCGGCATGGCATTTCCCAGGGCGGTGTCTTTGGCTCAAGATATCCGGCGGCTAAATCACCGGCGCCCTTGATCAGTTCCGGAATAATGTCTTTTGTCACCGGACATGTGCCGTGGGAAGGCCAAATATAATCAAAACTGCCGGACAATTTTTTTAACTTTTCCAGGCTGGCTCTGAAAGCCGGAAGATTTCTCCCGCCCCCAAATAAGAAAATATTTCCATCCTGAATCGTATCGCCGCTGATAAGCATACGCTTCTCCCTCTCCAGCAGCATAATACTTCCCGGAGTATGCCCGGGAGTAAGTATCACCTCAAATTTCCACCTTCCAAGATCAATCACATCCCCTTCCCACAGAGGATGAATGTTATTCTCTGGATTCGTTTTTTTATTATGGTTGACATAATAATCCATTTCCGCAGGATGCATATAAATTGCATCAAAGTCCAAATTACCCCCTGTATGGTCGCCGTCCGTATGGGTATTTACAACAAACACAGGAAGGCTTGTCAGCTCTGGCAATATCTGTTTTAGAGGCAATGTGCCAAAACCCGTATCTACAAGCATTGCCCGGTCCTGTCCTTCTAAAAGGAACATACGCACGCCATTTTCCTCAATGCGCCAAAAATGCTCCGAAATCTTAATAACTTCCCCAGCCACAAAATCTCTCCTTTCATCGCGTACTATGTTCCCAAGCGTCCATAGTACAGCTTATGCGCTAATGCATAATGCGTACTTTCGCGCAGCGGAACGCTCGCTTCGCTCGCCGCGCGAAAGACGCGGTACAATGTCCATTACATGGACATTGTACCATAAATACAACAATAAAATAAAGAGCAAAGCCCTGCCTTGATATTTAAAGAAATCAAGACAGGACTTTACCCTTGCGAAAGAAGGTTATCGAAAATAAGAAATAATCATAATTCTACGACTGGAATGTTTAACAGCTTTGCAAGCATGATCAGCCGGTCTGCCACATCCTCCCAAACTAAACTGTAATGGTGGCTCATGCCTTCATCGGCAATTCTGTGAATTAATTCGAGTACCGGAGTTTTGACTTTAACGTTAACCATTGTTCCCCGGGTGCATCTTTTAGTCGGAACAGCTTCTCCCCGAAGGACAAAAAGGCGGTAGGCGCCATTGATATTTGAAAATCGGGCGGCAGTAACCGGGCCGGCTTTTAAAGAACACCAAAAAGCCGTTCCCTGGCCTGCCAGGGGATGATTACACATAACCACGCCGTCCGCAGTATTGTGCAGGCTTGGCGCTCCATTGCCACAATGCCAAAATGTTACTAAATTTTCTTTTTCATCAATGTCAATTAAATCTGTAATAAAGGTGGCCGCTCCCGTCAGCAAATTTTGTACAGCCGCAGCTAAGCCTGCGTCTATATCTCCCTCACAGCTAATAAACAATCCCTCATCGATCAGACGGCCCAGCACCGCACAGGGTGTTGTATGTAAATTGCCCATTTCCGGCCAGCATTTGATAGCGGCATAATCATATCCCTGCTGCGGCATAAGCCTTTTTAAAGAAAGATATAGCCGGGCATGATTTTCCAGATATTCTTTTGGAACAGCAGCCGTATCCCACATTTTTCGTACCCGTTCCATCTCTGCTCCTACCAGTTCTTGGGGCAGTGCCGCCATATCGTCAAAAACCACTTTTAAATCGGTTTCTTCTATATTAATTCCAAAGGTTTTCCGAATAAGGATCTCATCAAAAGAGCAATTATAAAATGCCGTAGGTCGATAGCCAAAAAGCCCATAAGTAAGTCCATGAAGCTTTTTAACAATACTATACACATGAACAAGATCAGACAATTCCTTACCAATCCGGGCTTCCTCTTTATTTCCGTAAATAATATGATACCTCGCTCCAATCCGGTTAAGCGCAGCACCGTTCATTGTTGCACTGCACAAGGCATTGGCATACAGCCTGTCCTGACGCACCCACCGTTCCTCTCTGGGTGCCCACAAAATCACCGGCACATGAAGCGCATCGGCCAGGCCACAGGAAATATCATCCCCAGTAAAAGCACCATATACCTGTATAACTAAATCAACCGCATTTCCTTTGAAAAAACAAATACATTCTTCCATATCATCTTTTGTACATAAAAGCTTTTCAAACCGGAAAACATGGCAGTCTTGTAAATTTTCCTCAATCCAATGACCATATTCCCTAAATCTTTTTTCAGGAAGTTCCCGGGGCCACCTTCCTGACAGCGTAATAATACATCCGATATTTAATGTTTTATTCATAAACTATTGACCTTCTTCTTTATAAATTATACTTTTCAGACGGTTCCCGCAGATCCGGAAAGACGAATAATATTTTTTACATCCTCGGCCAGCGCATCGCTGGCATAACGGCTCAACTTCCACGAATGGCCCTGATGATCCATTGTTGTAAGTCCCTCCTCGTAGTGCTGCACATATTTATAACGGATTTCTGTTCCGAAATTTATTTTCGCAATCCCCAGTTTAATTGCATCTCTTATGACATCTTCCTCCATACCTGTACAGCCATGAAGGACAAGGGGAATATCTGTAAATTTCCGGACAGCTTCAAGAACCTCCAGATGAATATCTGGTTTCCCATGATAATACCCGTGAGCATTTCCTATACCAATCGCCAGAGTATCCGGCCGGCAAAGCTCAAGAAAATAGCGGACCTCCTCCGGGTCTACAATATTTTTATTTTCCATTGGGATACCGTTATCTAAACGCAGTAATTCTCCAATTTCAGCTTCCACCGGTACTCCAAAACATTTGGCCACCTTCAAAACCGCATTTGTCATGGCCGCATTTTCCTCTACTGGCTGTGTTGAACCGTCAATCATCAAACTTGTAAAACCAAGGCGCAGGGCTTCCATACATATTTCAAAATTATTTCCATGATCCAAATGAATCGATACAGGAACATCGACCTTATCCGCACACCAGCGGGCCACATTGACAAACCAGTCATTTCCGGAAAAAGCCCCGGTTGCCACATAATGGGCCAGGATCATCGGGCTACGCATTTCCTGGGCCGCTTTGCAGCATGCCCATATAATATCATAATTTCCCCCCTGTGTATTAATTGCAGGAACTGCAAACCCCTCTTTTGCCGCTCTTTTCATTAACTCAAGATTATTGACAAGCAAAATAACATGCCTCCTTTATACAAATACTAAAATTATCCTTTGACGGCCCCGGCGACAAGCCCTTTTATCATGTATTTCTGGAAGAAAAAGAACACAAAAATCATTGGAAGCGTTCCGAGTATAGACGCGGAATTAATAAGCTGCCAATCGCTGACTTCTCCCAGATAGGTCAGCTTCAAGCCTTGAGATAAAGTCCAAAGCTCATCGCTTCGTATTAATGTAATCGCATGGAGGTAATCATCCCAGGTCATTAAAAAGCTATAAACCCCCACAGCCAGCAGCCCGGGAACAACAAGCGGCATAATTACCCGGAACAATATTCGGAACCGTCCGCAGCCATCCACTCTGGCGGCTTCTTCCAAGTCCAGAGGTATAGCATCAAAAAATGAAGCCATAAGAGTTACTGTAAAAGGCACCTGTGTCGCACTGATCGCTAGTACAAGCCCTACATGGGTATCTACAAGGCCGATTCTCTGTAAAATACCATACAGAGAAATCAGACGGCTGATCACCGGCATCATTTGTGCAAAAATAAAGGTGGAAATAAGCCATTTGTTCCATTTAAAATGGTAACGGCTCAAGGCATAGCCAGCAAATGCGGAAACAAAGCAAATCAAAATCATAGCCAGCCCTGAAACGATCAGATTGTTTTTATAATAAATAAAAAATACGCCGTCCGTAAATAATGTCTGATAGCCCTCAAAGGAAACCGTATGAGGCCACAAAGTAGGTATTGCCTGATAGGATTCTGTGTTAATTTTCAAAGACGTCACAAGCATCCAGTAAACCGGAAAAAGTAAAAAGAGGAAAATTAACGTCAGTCCAATATATTTAAAAATTTTAGTCATTTTCTCCTCCAATTGTTCAGGTATTTTCTGTACGGAATACACGTTTAAAGACAAATACGACAATAATCATAATAAGAAGCCATACTGTCGTGACCGCTGCACCCGAACCATAATTATAATTAACAAATGCTTCATCATAGGACAGCACCGCTAACGTTGTTGTCGCCCCGGTGGGGCCTCCATTGGTCAGCGTTGCAAAAAGTGGATATTGCTTAAAATTTTCAATAATACACATTGACACTGAAACCGAAATGACGCTTTTCATATGAGGAATGACAATATGAAATAGCCTTGCTATGTAGCCGGCGCCATCAATTTTAGCCGCCTCAATAATATCATCCGGTACATTTTGCATGCCTGCCAGCAAAAGCAGGGCCATTAATGGAATTTGCTTCCACAGAGCCGCAATAATGACCGCCCACAATGCTGTCGATGGACTGCTTAACATACTTAACTGGCTCACCGCGCCTCCTGTAAATGCAGAAACAAGATATTGCAAAAGGCCGTAAGGATTTGCATAAATCCACGACCAAAGCAAACCGGCAATCACTGTTGGAACGACCCAAGGAATCATCATAAGACTCCGAAGCAGCCGCGCCCCGCGAATTTTGGTATTAAGCATCAGGGCAAGTGCAAGAGCAATAACAAAGGTCAGCGCAACCGTCGCTAATACAAAAACCAAGGTTATCCCTATGGCTGACTGCAGGCGTCCGGAATCCCACAGTCTTATATAATTTCCAAAATTATTCCATTCTCCAGGGCGGTGCTGTGTTAAATTTGCCAGTTTATAGTCTTGAAAGCTCATAATTACAGAGTCAATTATCGGAATAATAATAAATACAACACACAAAATAATTGCCGGCAGCAGCAAAAGCAGACAAAATAACCGATCTTTCAAGCGTTCGCTGCCAAAAGGACGCTTTCGTCCGCCCCTCTTTGCAATTTCGGCATTTCCCATAATCCTTTCCCCCTACTTACATTTTTCCCAGCGACCGGAATAATTCCACAAACGCTGGATATGTCTACTGATTTATATAATATTCTGCTTCGGCCACATAGCTGTTAATAGCATCCTCCGGGCTTATATCATTCTGAATATAGTTAAGAACCATGCTGGCCAGCTCCGTCTGGACGCTTGTAATCGCCGCAATCTGGTGCTGGGAAATAACATTATCAATTTGAGCTGACGCACCATCCAAAATCGGAGACATTTTACAGTTTTCCATACCTTCATGGGCAACAAAGGCCACACCAATGTTATTCAAATAGTCTTCCATTGTTGAAGTCTGAGTACAGTATTGGAGAAACAGGTCTACTGCCTCTTTTTGCGCATCGGATAATCCAGCTCCGATTAAAAAACAGTGGGATTCCACCAAGGACGCACCCTTGCCGTTTGTTCCCATAGTTACCGGCAGAGGAGCGGTTACTGTAAAGTCTGCCGTATTATCAGCAACCTCTGCAATCTGTGCATAGCCCCAGGATTGATCGACATACATAATGACGTTCCCTGCGCCAAAGGAGGCTCTGTAATCTTTAAGCTTAAGATTTTCCTGAGTATATCCATTACTAACGAGATACTTATAAAAATCCAAAGTTTCACTCATAGCTGTTTTATTTGTTCCCGAGGATAAATCTGCCAATGTTCCATCATCATTAATTAAAGTGCCTCCAAAAGCATTATAAATCGCATTTATGTTAGAACCTGTGGCGGAAACTTCCGAGGTTGCCAGGCCGAAAATAGTTGTTACATTCGTATCGTCCTTATAAAAATCCCCCAATGTTTCAATCCATTCCTTCAAGCCGTCCAAGGTAGTCGGAAAATCCGACATGGATAGTCCAGCTGCCTCCACAAGCTGCTTATTCACGAAAATCAGCGATGGGCTGTAATAATGCGGAACCGCATAAACCTCACCATTATATTCCATTTGCTTTAACACATAATCATAATAGCCGCTATAAAAATCTTGATCCAATACATCCTTTGGACATTGAATAAATCCGCCGTCTGCCAGCGCCGGAACCCAGTTCACTTCTCCATAAATAAGGTCTACGGATAATCCAGAGGCCAGGTCATTGGTAAATGTTTGTATCATGCTATTATAATCTACCGTAATTGTTTCAATATCAATCCAACTGTTTTCTTTCTCAAATGTGTCAATCATTGATTTCCACCAATCCGCTTTTGCGGTTTCCGAAAGGGCATAATTATAAAATCTCAGCGTTACATTTTCATGGGTGCCGGAAGCTGAATCTGTCTTACTTTCTGCCACAGAGCTTTCGTCTTTATTTGCAGTTTTACTTTCCGTATTTTCCCCCGTACCTGACCCGCCGCATGCTGCCAAACTAATTGCTAATGCTCCTGTAAGAACCATTGATAAGGCTTTTTTCATATAACACTCCTCCTAATTAAAATGAATTTCCTTATGTCATATACCTTTATATACACACGAGTGTATATAAAGGTACACTCGTGTGTATATCATTTAAAAAATATAACACAAGCTTTATAAACTCGTGTGTATATCTCTTATGGTTTTATAATACTCTGCCTTGACAAATAAGTCAATCCTCAGATTTATTTTTGTCAATTGCGATAAATCCCCTGTATAAAATTATCTATTTTTAACAATAAATCCTGCTGTTTAATCCCTTCAGGGCATTTTTATCCTTATCCGTCAATTCCCTCTGTACTCTGCCTTAAAATAATTTTTGTCGAAACACTGACAGGACGGGGAACTCTCCCGTTTTTTATCATACTTTCAAGCATTTCCATTGCAATGCGGGCAATCTCTGGTCTCTGAATTTCCACACTGGTCAGCCGCGGCTTCACATATTGGCCAAGGCTTGAATTATCAAAACCAATGACAGCAATGTCCTCTGGAATCGCTTTCCCCATATCCTGGGCGGCCTGCATGGCAATGCAGGCAACCTTATCATTTCTTCCAAGAATAGCGTCCACCGGATGCCCTCCGCTAATATATTTTTGAACCTCTGCCCTCAGGCTTTCAGCACAATCACACCCTGTGATAACCTGCTGTGCCGGATGAAGGCATAATCCGCTTTCTTCCATTTGATGAATAAATCCCCGGTAACGCAGATCATTCATATCACTAAAGTGGCCTCTGGCACTAAAACGGTCTATATAAATAATATTATTCCGTCCTATATGTTCAAAATATTTAACACATTCACGGGCACCGTCATAAAGGCCATTATTTACAATCCCTGCCCCCTGAATCTGAGAGTAATCCCTGTTTCCAAGCAAAACAACCGGAAGCCTTGCCTCAATAAGCATTGTTATAAAATTCATAGGAAAACTAATAGAACTTATAATGACCCCGTCATAACACCGGCCAATAATCTCGCGCACAAATGCTTCTGTATTTCGGTTTGAGCACAAAGAAACCATATAACCCATATCATAAGCATATTTATCCAGCTCGCTGATTAAAAGACTAAAGTGCTCAGTCACGATCTGATCCGCTATAAAAATGATATGATTACTTTTTTTCCCTTTAAGTGTCCGGGCGACATTATTTGGTTTATAATTTAATTTCTTTACTGCCTCCAGCACACGCTTACGCTTTTCTGCATTAACATAACGGTTATTATTAATGACATATGATACAACCGTTTCACTGACCCCCGCCAGCTTTGCCACATCTTTTCGCGTTACGGGCCTGAACTTAGATTCTTCCATAGTTTTCCCACTTTCCTTTGATAATAGCTAATTTCATTATAGTGAAAATTGAATGTCTATGTCAATCCCATGAAACGTGTTTTTCCCCCCCTCTTGACATCAGAGTGTTTTAAGTGTATAGTGTATATATATAAACATCACACTATAAGGAGGTCAAAGCATTGAAAATTCTTATATCCAATACTTCGGACAGCCCTCTTTATCAGCAGATTAAAGAACAGATTATTGACGGTATTTTAAGGGGCGACTTAACTGAAGGGGAAGCCCTTCCATCAATCCGGGCATTTGCCAATGACCTGAAGGTTAGTGTTCTGACAATCCGTCGGGTCTACGACGAGCTTGAAAAGGAAGGCTTTGTTACAAGCCAGGTTGGGATCGGAACCTTTGTTTCTGCAGGAAATGCGGAGCTTCTTAGAGATTCCCGCCGCCGTCTTGTCGAACAGAAAATGCAGGATATGATCATCACCGCAAAGTCTCTGGGAATTACAAAGAAGGAGCTAACCGCAATGATGGATATTTTATTTGAGGAGGTATGACTGACCATGGAAAATATTTTAGAGGTTTCAAACCTTAATAAAGCCTATTCCCGTTTTTCCCTGAACAATCTTTCATTTTCACTGCCCGAAGGCTGTATTACAGGGCTTATTGGCGTCAATGGGGCCGGAAAAACAACGACGATTAAGACGCTTCTTGGATTGAGCACAAAAGACGCCGGAAGTGTACGCTTTTTTGGCATGAATATGGATACACATGCTTCGCAGATCAAGCAGAGGCTAGGTATTGTTTTTGATGACGGATGTTTTTATGAAGATCTTTCTCTCATTGAAATGAAAAATATCATTGCCCCTGCTTATAAAAACTGGAGCGATAAAGATTTTAACGCATATATGAAGCGTTTTGCCCTCCCTAAAGATCAGAAAATCCACTCCCTATCCAAGGGTATGCGCATGAAATATGCGCTGGCGCTCGCCCTTTCCCATAAGGCCGAACTGTTAATCATGGACGAGCCCACAAGCGGGCTTGACCCGCTCATACGCAGCCAGCTTTTAAACATTTTGCAGGATTTCATGGCCAAAGGCGGAAAAGGCGTATTTTTTTCCACACATATTACATCCGATCTGGATAAAATCGCTGATATGCTTATAATGATTGACCACGGCCAAATCATCCTTCAGGAAGATAAGGACACGCTCTTAGATACTTACCGGATTGTAAAAGCCGGCCTGAAAACCCTTTCTCCATCCGTTCGACCGCTGCTCATTAACATTACGGAAAACAGTTACGGTTTCACAGCCATCACTAAGGAGGCCGCAGCCGTCCGGAAAATGGTTCCGGATGCTTTATTGGAACGGCCGTCTATTGAAGATATTATGCTTTGCCATATCAGTCATTAACATATACTACGGGAGTTTTGGAGGTAAATATTTATGCTGCTTTTTTTACTGATTAAAAAGGATTTCATTTTAATAAAAAAATATGTTCTCATAATGATTGGCGTATGCCTGTTCTTCCCACTGTTCATACTCTGGCGCCTCCCGGAATATGCCGGTATTATGAGCCTTGTTCTTACAACGATTTTTTCAGTGTTTATGCTGCTCCAATATGTTTCCTTAAAGGAACACCAATATACAAAAGCAAGTGCGCTGCTGTGCGCCGCCCCTTATCCGAGAAGCCTTCTTGTTATCGCTAAATATTGTTTTTGTATAACAATATTTGTTTTCTGCTGTGCGGTGTTTGCCATACAAACTCTGCTGCTCCCAGATTTAGGCGGCTTCCGGGCAGAGGCGTCAGCCATACTTTTTCTTGTCATCGCAGCCTTTCTCGGCATTTATTTGCCTGCCCAATACTATTTTGGCTACGAAAAGACAAAATTCTTTTTCTTTATCATTATTATGGCCTCACCATTTTTCTTTCCCCAGCTTTTAAAGCTGGAAAACAGTCTTGGATTTTTAGAAAGTGCGCTTGGCCGTCCGCTGCTTTTAACATGTACCGCAGCATTTTTGGGCGCAGTTATCCTTATAATTTCAGCACTTGTTTCTGTACGCATTTACGCTAAAACAGATCTTGTGTAAACAACATTGAAAAACTATTTTTTTAGGGAGGTTTTTTATGAATCCAGAAGCATTATTTCTTTATATGATCGCAGCCGCTGCCCTTGTTCTAGCTTTTACCAACCTGTTCCTTTTGGGTATAAAAAAAGGTAATACCGCCGTTACTACAGGTACCGTCATTTCAATTTCCATGCCCAATCCAGATACGGCTGCCTGGAACTCAAAATGGGCAACCGTTACCTATAAAATCCACGATAAAAACTACATTTCCCGAAACCAGGTTCAGGTGCCAAGAGCTTCCCAGGTTGGAAGCAAGGTTACTGTCCGCTATAACAAACAGCAGCCGGATCAGCTTTACAGCTTTTCCCTCACAAGATCCGCAATCGCCCTGGCTGTCGCTTTTGTTTGCGCTGTACTGGCTTTCTTTGTATAAATAATACTATAAAGTTCCATGCCCCTCACACTGGCCACTCACACCGGTATCATACTTTCCCGCCGCAAACATCAGGTATCTGCGGCGGACTGTGAATCGTCCAGTCCAGGCACATTGCATAGGCAATGCCCATAACCTCAAGCCCGAAGATATTTTCACTGTAGAGTTCTTCCTCCCATGGCAAAATATAGACTAAAAAACGCTATGTGAACCTTTATCCTGTCCACATAGCGTTTTTATTCTTATTTTTAATTTTTACTGAGCGTTCTTATTTTCCTTGAAAGCCTTAATCGCCTCTGTCAGCTTCGGAACGATAACATTCAGGTCGCCAACAACGCCATAGTCAGCAACATCGAAAATCGGAGCTGTCTCATCTTTATTGATAGCGATAATCAGGTCAGATTCTTCCATACCTGCAACGTGCTGGATGGCACCGGAAATACCGATTGCAAAGTAAATACTTGGGCGTACAGTCTTTCCTGTCTGGCCAACCTGAAGATCCTTCGGTTCCCAGCCATTGTCTACAACTGCACGGGAGCAGCTTACTTCACCGCCCAGAACATCGGCAAGATCCTGAAGAATCTTGAAGTTTTCAGGGCTGCCTACGCCGCGGCCGCCGGATACAAGGATTTTTGCATCCATAATGTCAACAACGTCATTGACAGACTTAACAATATCAAGAACCTCAACATAGTTCTTGTTTGGAGTAAAGCCCGGATTGTATTCAACAATTTCAGCCTTAGCGCCCTTGATCGGAGTAATGCGCTGCATAACGCCAGGACGAACAGTAGCCATCTGAGGACGGTGGTCCGGGCATGCGATTGTAGCGATTGTATTTCCGCCGAAAGCAGGACGGGTCATTAACAACTGATTGTGCTTCTGGTTCGGGCCTGGGTTTAATGGGAAATCACCAATCTGGAGCACTGTACAGTCTGCGGTCAGACCTGTAGCAACACGGGCGGAAACCCTGGGGCCTAAGTCACGGCCGATCGCTGTTGCGCCTACAAGCATGATTTCTGGTTTGTATTCATTAATAACAGAAGCCAGGGCATGAGTATATGGCTCTGTTCTGTATACCTTTAATTCCGGATCATCAACGACAATAACTCTGTCTGCGCCGTACTCTGCCAGTGCATCACACAGATTCTTTACGTCAGAACCGATTAAAACAGCTGTAACATTTGTATTTAAGTCTGCGGCCAGATCTCTGGCTTTGCCAAGTAATTCAAATGAAATTCCGGATAACTCATTATCTACCTGCTGAGCGTAGATAAATACACCTTTATATTCTTCTAAATTCATCGTATTCACCACTTTTCCTTTTCATTAAATGAGATGTTTTTCGTCTAATTTGCCAATCAGGTAAGCAACAGATTCGTCCGGGTCAACATTGACCATCTCGCCGGCGCCTTTTCTTACTTTATCAGAAGCTTTGGCAATTTTTGTCGGAGAACCCTTAAGGCCGATATTGGCATCATCGAGATCAGTTAAGTCAGCACGGGTCCAAACTGTAACTTCCTCCTCGAATGCATCAAAAATTCCGCCCGGTGTCATATAACGGGGCTCATTTAATTCAGAAAGCGCTGTAATCAGGCAAGGCATCTGAGCTTTTACAACATGGTATCTGTCCTCATACTGGCGCTGAACAACAACGCTGTCTCCCTCAATCTTAATATCCTGAGCGTAGGAAATGACCGGAATATTCAGATGTTCGGAAATCTGAGGGCCAACCTGGGCAGTATCGCCGTCGATCGCCTGACGGCCTGTAATAATTAAATCATAGTCAAGCTTTTTGATCGCAGCTGCAACGGTACTGGATGTAGCCCATGTATCAGCGCCGGCAAGAAGGCGGTCGGTTACGAGAATCGCTTTATCGGCGCCCATAGCTAATGCTTCGCGGAGCATTTCATCAGCCTTTGGAAGACCCATAGTAAGCACTGTAACCTCTGCGCCGTACTGCTCTTTAATGCGCAGGGCAGCTTCAAGGCCAGCCTTGTCATCCGGGTTCATAATAGTCAGCATTGCAGCTCTGTTAAGTGTACCATCGGGATTAAACTGCACTCCGCCCTTTGTATCTGGTACCTGTTTAATACAAACAATTATCTTCACGATTTGTACCTCCTATTTCAATAAGCTTCCAGAAATAACCATACGCTGAACCTCAGATGTTCCCTCGTAGATTTCTGTAATCTTTGCATCTCTCATCATACGTTCAACATCATATTCTCTGATGTATCCGTAACCGCCATGTAACTGAACGGCCTTTGTTGTCACTTCCATAGCAACTTCAGCAGCATATAATTTAGCCATGGCAGCCTCCACACTGTATGATTTCTGGGTAGCCTTTGCCATCGCAGCCTTGTATACAAGATTCTTGGCAGCCTCTACCTTTGTTGCCATATCAGCTAACTGGAACTGCGTATTCTGGAACTGTGCAATCGCGCGGCCAAACTGTTTTCTCTCTTTTACATAGTCAATAGTAGCTTCAAGGGCGCCCTCTGCAATACCAAGAGCCTGAGCAGCGATACCGATACGCCCGCCGTCTAATGTATGCATAGCAATATTAAAGCCCTTACCCTTCTGGCCAAGTAAGTTTTCCTTTGGAATACGGCAGTCTTCAAAAATTAATTCATATGTCGATGAACCGCGGATACCCATCTTCTTCTCTTTTGTACCAAAG
>JAGZDD010000074.1 GCA_018369015.1 Clostridiales bacterium
CTGTTTCTGCGAGCAGCCGGGTATTTCCGGTTTGGCTGCTATATATAATCTTATAATTCATGCCTGGGCCTCCTTTATATAAGTATTACAATTATTATAGATGGGACTTCCAATTTGTCAATAGAGCTTCATGATCATCAATAGGGCTTCCTAGTCATAATTAAGGCTCTTATATTGACTTTGTATAGGTCGATATTATCCTAAGCGTTGCCATCTGCTTTTTTATTTATTATAATCAAAGCTGTAATGATTCGGAGGTTTCTTATGGAAGATGAAAAATACCGGCATGAGCACATTTTTACAATGCGGGATTTGGAAGTTGCCTTTGCATACAGGTATGACGGAGGCAGCTTTGTGACAAACCACTGGCACGATTCGATTGAAATTATCTATATTGTAGATGGAAGCACGGATATTATCATACATCAGAAGGTGTTTACAGTACATGCGGGGGAATGTATGGTCATTAACGCGGGAACGGTTCATTCCACGAGGAATATGTATGGAAATCATTCAATTTTTATGCAGGTACCCCTGGAAATTCTTGAGCGGTGCTTACCGGATAAAAAAGCGGTCAATTTTGATGTTCCCCTTCGCTCGGACGACAAAATGGTTTGTGAGAACCTGGAGCGTATAAAAAGGGTTATAAGGGAAATGCGAAGGGTCATGGCTGACCGCAGAGATGGTTATACATTGAAATTCGAGAGCCTTCTGTATGAGCTTTTATACGAATTGTACAGAAATTTCCGAAGCGGGAGGCCAAAGCCCGCGGATATTTATGAGGAGGAGGCCCGGCTGACGCAGGTGATTGATTATACGAAGGCGCATTATAAGGAGCCTGTATCAATCAAAGAGGCCGCGTCAGTGATCCATTTACAGCCGGAGTATTTTTGCAGATACTTTAAGAAATGTATGGGAATGACCTATTTACAGTATATCAATGAGCTGCGTCTTTCGTACATTTATCAGGATTTGCTGGATACCTCATGGCCTCTTTATCAGATACTTGACAGCCACGGGTTTAAAAATTACAAGCTTTTCCGCCGGCTGTTTTATGAGCGTTTTGGCTGCACTCCGGGGCAGCTTCGACAAAGGAGGTAATTTTATTATGAAGTTTCAAAATGGAGCCTGGCTGATGAAAGAAGGACATGCCCTTTTTTCACCGAAAATGATTTATGAGGTTGATAAAACACAGGATAGTATTACGCTTGTCATGCCTACAAAAGGATTTGATATGCAGAGCGTTGTGCTGACAATGAAGATTTCGGCGCCTATGGCCGAGGTTATCCGGGTGCAGACCTGGCATTATATGGGAGTGGACGAGAGCAAAACGCCGAAATTTGACTTAACGCTTCCCCAAAAAGGGTGTATGGCTGTTGAGGAGAATGATAAAGCAATTATTGTGCGCAGCGGACATTTAAGCCTTACGATTGATAAAGAAAACTGGGCTATGCGCTATGAACGGGATGGGGAGCTGGTAACTAAGAGCAGCGGCCGGGATCTGGCTTATGTAAAGACGAACTGGAAAGGCGATTACTATAGCTATAATGGCGACGACGCCTATATGGTACAGCATTTGGGCCTTTCTGTGGGCGAGCTGGTTTATGGGCTGGGCGAGCGGTTTACGCCGCTTGTAAAAAATGGCCAGTCGGTGGATATTTGGAATGAGGATGGAGGCACAGGAACAGAGCAGTCCTATAAAAATATTCCGTTCTACTTATCAAACCGGGGCTATGGCGTTTTTGTCAACCATACAGAGCGCGTGTCCTATGAGATTGGCTCAGAGTACGTTACAAAGGTAGGCTTTAGCGTGCCTGGCGAGCACCTGGATTATTTTGTTATCAATGGGCCGACGATGAAGGAAGCCCTGATCCGGTATACGGATATGACCGGGAAACCATCGCTGCCTCCGGCCTGGACGTTCGGTTTGTGGCTGTCAACTTCCTTTATTACAAATTATGATGAAAAGACGGTTCTCGGATTTATTGACGGTATGCAGGAAAGAAATATTCCTTTGACAGTGTTCCACTTTGACTGTCTGTGGATGAAAAATTTCCATTGGACAGATTTTTGCTGGAACAGCAGCATTTTCCCGGACCCGGCCGGTATGCTTAAAAAAATCCATGATAAGGGCGTCCGCGTATGCGTATGGATTAACCCTTATGTGGGGCAGCGCTCGGCTCTCTTTGAGGAAGGCGTTAAAAACGGTTATTTCCTTAAACGGGAAAATGGGGATGTATGGCAGTGGGATATGTGGCAGCCCGGGCTTGCAATCGTCGATTTTACAAATCCAAAAGCCTGCCAGTGGTATTCAGGGAAGCTTAAAATGCTTATGGATATGGGCGTTGATTGCTTTAAAACGGATTTTGGCGAACGTATTCCGACAGATGCGGTTTATTTTAACCAATTTGATCCTGTAAAAATGCATAATTATTATTCTTATATTTACAATAAGACTGTTTTTGAAGCGATTGAATCGGTCAAAGGAAAGGGAGAGGCTGTGCTGTTTGCGCGCTCCGCAACGGTGGGCGGCCAGAAATTCCCTGTACACTGGGGCGGCGACTGCACAGCGAATTATGAATCTATGGGTGAGAGCTTAAGAGGAGGGCTTTCTCTGACAAGCAGCGGCTTTGGCTTCTGGAGCCATGATATTGGAGGATTTGAGGACACATCGACGCCGGACGTTTATAAGCGGTGGGCGGCTTTTGGTTTATTGTCTACCCACAGCCGGCTTCACGGAAGCATTTCTTACCGTGTGCCATGGAATTATGGCGAAGAGGCCGTCGATACGCTGCGTTTCTTTACCCGGCTGAAAATGTCGTTAATGCCTTATATTTACAGCAGCGCCGTAGAAACGTCCAAAACGGGGATCCCAATAATGCGCAGCATGGTTATGGAATTTACCCGGGATTATAATTGTCATTACCTGGAACGGCAGTATATGTTTGGCGATTCTCTTTTAGTTGCTCCAATCTTTAATGAAGAAGGCATTGGCCGTTACTATTTGCCGGAAGGTATATGGACGGATTATTTTACCGGAGAGAGGCTTGCCGGGGACCGTTGGTATGAAAAGACATACGATTATCTGAGTATTCCAATGTTTGCCAGAGAAAACTCAATTATAGCCAAGGGCAGCAGAGATGACCGGCCGGATTATGATTATGCAGATCATGTGGAATTTAGAGCTTATGAGCTTGGCGGCCGCGCAGAAGCCGTAGTTTATGAGCATGACGCTGTGACAGCAAAGCTTGAAGGTAAGTGCTGTGATGGTAAGCTGGTATTTAAGGCGGAAACAAGGAAGCCATGGACACTCAGGCTGATCAACCGTCATGTGAATGAAGTCCATAATGCAGCGGCAGAAATTTGCGGGGCAGATACGATTATAACACCGGAAAGCGGAGCGAAAGAGATTGTAGTAAAATTATAGGCGGAAAAATCCATTTAAAATCCCCGTGGTGATTTTAAATGCATTTTTGTATTACTGTATCGTTTGCGGACAGCCAGCGCGGCAAGTGCGCTGAATTTTAAAAGTAACAGTTCAGCCCGCGCCATTCGCAAAGCCGCGCTAACGCTCTTTCTGCCGCTTCGCGGCTGTCTTTGCTCATAATATGTCGCTCCCTCAGCCGGGAGCAATAGACTAAAAATCGTGTTTACACGATTTTTAGCCTATCATTCCCGGCTGGCTGAACTGTTACTTTTAAAACCTTTTGATTTTTCTTGATGTTGTCTTTTCAAATTCGTTTTCACGAACCTTAAGGCTGTAAATTCTTTTATGGACAGGGGCCTGCTGATTGTATTCATCGATCAGCTCCTGAAGGGCGGCTTTGACATCGCGGACCTTTTTCTTTTTAATAAAATCTTCGTCCGGGTAAATTTCGGCTTCAATGACGCCATGATTATCACGGACAAGCACCTCTTTGACAAGGCGGGAAGTGCTGAGTTTATTTTCCAATTCTTCTGGCGATACATTTTCACCATTTTTTGTGATAATCAGGTTCTTCTTGCGCCCTGTAAGGAAAATAAAGCCCTCCTCATCCACATAACCTAAGTCGCCTGTTTTAAGCCAGCCGTCCTCAAGTGTCTGGGCGGTTTCTTCGGGCATTTTATAATAGCCCATCATAACGCTGCTTCCCTTGACCCAGATTTCCTCGTCTACAACCTTTGCCTCGCAGTTGGGAATCAACTGGCCCACAGAATTGCGTTTGATATTCCAGCTTACATTGTTGCTGATGACCGGGGAACATTCGGTCATGCCGTAACCCTGGAGGATGGTAATGCCATATTTATTAAAAAGATCAATATAATCTGGGTTCAAATAAGCGCCGCCGCTGCATATTGTATGGAATTGCCTGCCAAAAACCATGTTTTTCACAAGCCCGGCGGGAAGGCCGGATACCTCCTCAAGCTTTTTGGCCATAACCTCAATCATCAAAGGAACCATAAGAATCAGCTCCGGCTTAAAGAGCTTGATATTTTTTGCCACACGCAGAAGGGAATCATTGATACAAATAACAGCGCCGAGGGAGATTCCCTTTAAAATATCCATGCTCAGACAGTAAGCGTGATGGATAGGGAGTACTGAGAGAAGGACGATTCTTTCAGGGATCTTCATATCCAGGCAGGTAGCATTTTCGGCAAGGTTGCGCTGGGTCAGCATAACCCCCTTGCTTTTTCCGGTTGTGCCGGAAGTAAACATAATTGTACAAAGCCTGTCCGGTTCCGGCTGGAAATCACAGGCTCCTTCATTTTCACGGATAAGCTGCCAGAAGGAAAGCATATGGCCGTCGCCAGACTCCTGTTGCATGGAAATAACATATTTTAGCTTAGGGCAATGCTCGCGGATAATCTCGCCCACATCGCTGCGCACCTTATCTAACACCAATACAGTGACATCGGCACGGTCAATTAGCTCACATAAATCCAGAGCCGGCAGATTAGCGTCTAAGGGAACGGCAACTCCGCCGCTGTTGACAATACCAAAATAGGCGGTGATCCATTCATAGGAGGTAGCCCCGATAATGGCAGTATGCCCGCCCTGTTCTCCAAGAGCGGCTAAAGCACGGGAAAAGCTTTCACTGTCGCTGCAAAGCTGCGTATAGGTTTTTGAAGCGGTTTCGTGCTTCCCTGACTTATAGCGCACCGCCTCCTCAGAGCCATATTTTTGTTCTGTATGTATAAGAATATCACGAATAGTACTGCAAACCATAATATTTCCTTTCGTTTATGCCTCTTCGGTCAGCTTTTCAAGATAGTCGACAGCCTCGCCCACTGTGCGGATATTGGCGGCTTTGGCCTGTTCAATCTCAATATCAAATTCATCCTCGATTTCACCAAGCATACTCATAAAATCAAAAGAGGTAAATCCAAGGTCTTCCATAAAGCGGGATTCCAGATGAATATTTTGCGGCTCTACTTCTACATAGTTACAGATGACTTTTACTAATTTATCAAACATATTCTTTTCTCCTGTCTGTAGCCGCGCCAGCCCTGTCTGAACGCACGGCGTTTGCTTAAGACTGTTTTTTAACGGGGGCCTGGCGTTACATATGTCTAAAACGCGGGCGTGCGGCAAAAATAATAGCGCGGCGGAATGGTTATTAAATAAGCTTTATAATTTCATCAATCGTTAAATCCGGGTTTTCCGCACCCTTGAACATAATTTTGCACAAATAATAATATAGATATTCAAGCTCCTGGCGGGAAACAGCTTTGATTTGATGCTCAAAGTTAAAATCAAGGCCATTGTCCTCCGGGCGGTGCATAACGGTCAGGTACATTGCCTGAGGTGTGACGCCGTTGGGGTACCAACGGGTTTTGTACTTAATATCCCCAAGTCTTGTCAGCCCTTTTTCCTGAAGGGTCAAAGGCTGGTATGTAAGAGACATAGGCTCATAGGTACGCCCGTTTTCCTGCGGATACATTTTCTGGCGGCAGGAAAAATAAGACACAGGATCATAGTTTGCATGGCGGAAATATTCATTCTGCTTGTCACGGATAGCATAAACACCGTCAATGAATTTCATTGTACCCGGGAAGACTGTGCGGAATGGGAAGGAGTGGATTCGCGTTCCGCCGGATTTTTTTTCATTTAAGGTAGCGCGGCGGGCAATAGCTGTATTGATAGATACGTCATCGTTGCCGTTCATTTTCTGAAAATACGTGCGCAGGCCCATAAGCAGCAGGCATACTAAAGATACATGGTATTTTTCACAAAAGTCCATGAGCCGCTTTGTCGGTTCTGCTTCAAGATGGAAGATATCAAGAGCGGAATCGATAGAATCGGATGTATTTATTGCGGCACGCAAATTTTTATTTCCTGCCTGGATTCTGGAAGCCTCTAACCTGTCAGGGCCGTTAATGCCGTTGTAAATTGGCTCAGACTGGGCGATAAGCTCCTCAAAGAAGCGGGCGTCTCTTTCCTTGGCCCGGCTTCCTGCTTCATAGGCAAGATCCCGTTTTACCTGCTCTATGTAGGAACTCATAGGCTTTGGATAGTCGATTCCTTCGTACATCGCATTGCAGTAAAGCTCAATAATATCCTTCATAAAGCAGATTAAAGACTGAGCATCCATAATCATATGGTGTACAAGAAGATAAACACCGTTAAAACCATCTGGTGTACGGATCATTACAATACGGTTCAGCGGGGAATCCTCAAGAGTAAAAGGCACCTCTGTCCATTTTTGCATAGTGGCTGCGGCTTCATCCATTGTCTGGCCTGAAAAATCCACAAATTCAATATCACGTTCTTCTTTATCAACAACATATTGGTAGCAGCTGCCTTCTTTATCCTTAGCAAAACGTACACGCATGGATTCGCAGCGCTCATAGGCTTTATATATAGATGTTTTAAGCACATCAAAATTAATATCTGTACCGATGGTTAAGCTGGTACCAATGTTAAGTACCTGCTTTTTAGGGCAGTATTGCAGATAAAAGAAATGAAATTTCTGCGCTGCGGTCAGTGGATAGACTGGATAGCCTTTCCTTGTTTTCATCATTTGATAATTCCTCCTATAAATGCGTCCATCGCCTGCTCGTAGGCGGCGGTATCCTTATAATAGCTCTCTGCGTGTCCGGCTCCGGGAATAATAAGCTTTGTTGCAGGAGAGCCGCAATTTTTATAAATCTCTTCGCACATCGGGCATGGAACAAAGGTATCCCTGTCGCCGTGAATCAGAAGGATTGGAACCTTTGCACGGCGTACCTCCCGTGCGGCATTGCCTTCATCAAGGCCATAGCCGGCTTTCTTTTTGTTGATTTTATCGGCAATATCAATCATGGGAAATGCCGGAAGATGATACATTGAATGAAGTACATGGGTAAATACCTCTTTTGCCGAGGTAAAGGCACAGTCGGAAATAATTCCTTTGACCTGGGAAGGCAGCGGGCAGCCGCTTGTCATTAGTACAGTAGCGCCTCCCATGGAAATTCCATGAAGAAGTATCTGGCAGTCCTTCCCGGCCTGTTGGATCGCCCACCGGATCCACTTTAATGCGTCAAAACGATCTTTACATCCAAAACCGACATATTCGCCTTCGCTTTGCCCGTGGGCGCGCGCATCGACGAGGAGCATTTGAAAGCCGTGGTTAAGATAGTAGTTTGAAAGCCCAATGAAGTCACTCATGCACTGGCTTGTGTAACCGTGAAAGCAGATGACTAATTTATTGGCCTGCGTTTCATTGTCTTGTAATGCAGGAAAGTAAACGCCATGGAGCTTCAGATGGTCGTCCGATTCGATCCATACATCGCTGTGAGGCTTGGAAAGCATAAATGCCTTTTTTTGCTCAATCACAGGAAAATATTGATTCCAGTCCGTTCCGGACATTTTCATTGTGCGTTCAGTTTTTGCGTGGCTTCTTTTCATTGTGCGGCGGTAAAAATAGGCGGTGCCTCCGGCCTGGGCCGCTGCCAGAGTGCCTAACAGTATGCCGATCCCTGTCATCATTTTTCCCATAGCAAGTCCTTTCTTCAAGTGAGTGGATGTCTGTGCAACTGTTCAGATGACTGAATGGTTACACAGTTATTTCTTTTTAATTGTTTTTAAAATATCCTTGAGCTTTAATGCTTTATCAATGTTTCCGTCAACTTTAAGCTTACCAAGTGTCACTGCCATGATTGGATCTTGTTTGCCATAGGCAATTTTTTCAAGTGTTTCGGCAGTACATGTAAAAATAACATCGCGGTCAAAATATTCGTAAGGCTCAACATAGAGCTTTCCTTCTTTAACTTCTATATAAAAAATGCCCTCAGCTTCTCCAATAATATTAAACTGATATGCGAGGTGCTCGGATATGCCAGTCACATCAGCGGCCATTAACTCTGATTTTGCTTGGGAAAACATATCTGCGTATGTCATAAAAATCCTCCTTATATGTAAGACGATAATTTATTTCGACTGTTGGTCGATAACTACAATAAATAAATTAGCATTTTTTCGACTGTGGGTCAATCATAGAAATTATCAAAAATATAATATTTTTCGACAATTTTATGTGTATTTTCCCAGTTGTACCGTAAAGAAGCTATGTGATATAATAGTTACGGAAAATGCGCATCGTAGGCAGAACCCTGCCATGGCCGCTTGCGGCCATGATATGCTAAAATTTATAGTGCCATTATATGTGGCGAAGGGTATGCGGCCCAAAGCTGGAACCGTACAGATTGACAGACATGTTTAAATATAGAAAGGCGGCCTTAACATTGCCAAACTCCACAAGATATGACTCGATTTTAAATGCCCTGCAAAAGCTGCTGGAGAGCAAGGACATTAAAGCCATTACCGTCAGTGAGATTGCCCAGACTGCCGGAATGGGAAAAGGCAGTATTTACTATTATTTTTCTTCTAAGGAAGCAATTTTAGAGGCATTGATTGAAAGAACCTATGAAAAGCCTTTAGAGGTTGCAACAACACTGGCAGATCAGAAAGATATTTCCCCATTTACCCGAATGGCAATGATCTTTCAGGCATGTAGGAACTCATCATCCGAATTTTTAAAACAAAAGGATTCATCTTCTGCGGGGGCCCAGGAAGGCGCTTATATACATCAGAGGTTTCTTAATCATCTTATTAGCGGCTTAAAGCCAACGCTTGCCCAGATTATCAGACAGGCAATTGCCCAGGGGCAGATTACCTTTGCATATCCGGCTGCGTTAGCAGAAATTGTGTTGATCGTGCTGACTGTAAAGCTGGATAATACGATTGTTCCATCGGTTCAGAGTGACATCGAGGAAACAATCCGGGGCCTTGTGGCATTACTTGAAAAGGGAACAGAAAACCCGGTAGGCTCGTTAAATTTTCTTACAGCGCTGTAGGTTTATCAGGTTCCTTAAGGTATTAAGCGTTTTTAAAGCGATCAAAAACAGGATGGCATCCGGTGAGTCAGATGTCATCCTGTTTTAATGTTTGAAGGAGCTCAAAATGATTGTTTTTGAAACGGAGCAGTCCGGCATCCCGCATTTTTCCCAATGCATTGGAAAGTGCGCTGCGGTCAACAAAAAGGTGATCGGCTAACTCCTGGCGGTTTAAAGGAATGTCAAAAATGTTAGAATTGGCAAGACTGGCCTGCTGGCTTAAATAAAAAGATACCCGGTCCTGAATAGAGCAGCGCACGGTCCATTCCATTTTTCTTGACAGACGGTAGCCTTTGTCAGCCATAAGCTGTAAAAGCCTTTGCAAAAGGCGGATCTGGAGCGCCCAAAGCGAAGGAGCGCTGCTGCCGGGAATATAAAGCTGTGTATTTTTTAACTGGCTCATATCAAAAAGCATGATTTCTGTTTTTGCTGCGGAGGTAATTTGGATATTCAGGGGATGATCGCCGCAGGCATAAATCTCTGAAAAAATATTTCCTGGAAGCAGAGCCTCGTAAAGACTGCGGTTGCCCCAGTAATCAATACGCTCAACATGGGCTTTTCCGGAAATAATAAAACCGACATAAGGGCTGTTTTGGCCGAAACGCATAATTTCCGCCTTTGGAGAATATAATACTTCCCGCACAGGGATAAATTTCATAGCCATACGGATTTCTTCATCGGACAGCTGAGAAAAAAGCGGGAAATTTTTTAGCTGGTCTGTATGTTTCATGGCAAAACCTCTCTAATGTTTAATCCTATATGGACAGTTTATCACAATTTTATTAAATAAGATAAAAAAAATAAAAAAATTTCTAAGATACGTTGTAAAAACAACGGACGAGTGCCGCAAGATCCGATATAATAAAGCCATAGCAAGCGAGTACATTGAATTTAATATTAAAGGAGCGATGGATCATGGAATTTTATGTATGTGCACATTGTGGCAACATTGTAACAAAATTAACGGATAAGAAAGTACCTATTGTATGTTGTGGTGAAAAAATGCAGCTTCTTGCAGCAGGAACGACAGATGCAGCGCTTGAAAAGCATGTTCCGGTATATACTGTTGAAAATGATACGGTGCATGTTAAGGTTGGCTCTGTAGAGCATCCCATGACAGATGCTCACTGGATCGAGTGGATTATTGCAGAAACAAATAAAGGCTTTGCAGTAAGACAGTTAACACCTTCAGATAAACCAGAGGCTGATTTTGTCCTTTCTGATGGGGAAGAATTAAAAGAGGTTTATGCATACTGTAACCTTCACGGGCTTTGGAAGGCAGAGGCTTAAGCCATAAAGTCCTTTGGTTTTAATAAAACTCTTAAAAAAATAAGTTCGCTATATTTAGCCGTGCGCCTGGCGCAGTAATATGCGGCCAAGGTGCGCGGCTTTCTGTGCTTCCATGAACTTATTTTTGGTAACTATTCAGCCATATGAACTGTTCCGTGCGAAGCTGCGTTTTTAACTGTCTGAGATGATGTGGTGATATTTTTTTCGGCCTGTATTATCTTTTGACGGTCAGAGCAGCAAGTGTGCAGATATGGCTGAATTGTTACTATTTTTTTGAGCTTGCCCGGATAGGCGGTCCGTATTGACAATATGAAGCGGGGAGTTACTATTTTTGGCGAAACCGTGAATAGTAATAGCGGGGAGGCGGGTTAAAAATGACATTGACACAATTAAAGTATGTAATAACGATTGCTGATACAGGCTCCATCAATGAAGCCGCCAAATCTCTGTTTATTTCACAGCCAAGCCTGTCTTTGGCTGTAAAGGAGCTGGAGGCGGAAATTGGTGCGGAGCTTTTTTTGCGTACGAACCGGGGGATCGTTGTGACACCTGAGGGGATAGAATTTTTGGGCTATGCCCGTCAGGTTGTGGAGCAGTATGGGCTGCTTAAAACGCGCTATATTGAAAAGAAAAATATAAAGAAGAAATTTAGTGTATCAATGCAGCATTATACATTTGCAGTAAATGCTTTTATTGAAATGGTAAAGCAGTTTGGCATGGATGAGTATGAATTTGCTGTGAGGGAAACAAAAACCTATGAGGTTATCGAGGATGTACGGGATTTTCGCAGTGAAATCGGTATTTTATATGTGAATAATTTCAATAAAAAGGTGCTGGCAAAGCTGTTTAAAGAGTCCGGCATAGAATTTTGCCCGATTTTAGAATGTGGGATTTATGTTTATATGTGGAAAGGCCATCCTCTTGCCAAAAAGACGGCAGTTTCCATAGAAGAGCTTCAGGAATACCCGTGTCTTTCGTTTGAGCAGGGGAGCTACAATTCCTTTTACTTTGCCGAGGAGGTCTTAAGTACTTACGAATATAAGCAGCTTATTAAAGCAAATGACCGGGCGACGATGCTTAATTTGATGGTCGGTTTAAATGGATATACGTTATGTTCAGGAATTTTATGCGAGAGTCTTAATGGAAAGGAGTACTGCGCCATAAAGCTGGATTCCGATGAAAAGATGATGATTGGCTATATTAAGAAAAAAGGTGTTGCTCTTAGTTCATTAGGAGGAAAATATTTAGAAGAAATTGCAAAGCTGTCTCAAAATACTTAGCAGAAGCGGTTTTTTTATCATTTAGGCGTAGGCTGGTTATAGGAAAAAACTATAGCCAGCCCTTTCTTTTATATATTAGACTTGGGAAAGGAGCTGTGCTAATATATACCCATAGTCCGATAGGAAAATAGTTATTATGGTTGAGCTAGCGCCGGAAAAGAGGTTATTATGGTAAAAAGAACAAGACAGGAACGGAATTTTAAATTTGAAACATTACAGCTTCATGTGGGGCAGGAGAATGCAGATCCGGCAACCGATGCAAGAGCTGTACCTATTTATCAGACAACATCTTATGTTTTTAAAAACTGCGATCATGCGGCAGAGCGTTTTGGTTTAAGCGACGCAGGCAATATTTATGGAAGGCTGACAAATCCCACGCAGGAAGTGTTTGAAAAACGAATTGCAGCTCTTGAGGGAGGTGCTGCAGCTCTGGCCGTGGCTTCCGGAGCTGCAGCGATTACGTATGCTGTTCAAAATCTGGCACAGGCAGGTGATCATATCGTTGCGGCAAATAATATTTATGGCGGTACATACAATCTGCTGGAACATACTCTGCCGGCGTATGGAATTGCAACAACCTTTGTAGATCCAGCTGATTTTGATGCGGTAAATAAAGCGGTTCAGGAAAATACTAAAGGAATCTTTATAGAAACGCTGGGAAATCCCAACTCTGATGTCGTTGATATTGAAGGGATTGCAAAAATTGCTCACGCCCATAAAATTCCGCTAGTGATTGATAATACATTTGCAACGCCGTATCTGGTGCGGCCTATTGAATACGGTGCGGATATTGTCATACATTCTGCAACAAAATTTATTGGCGGGCACGGAACCTCGCTGGGCGGCGTGATCATTGACAGCGGCCGTTTTGACTGGGAAAACAGCGGAAAATTTCCGGCCTTGACAGAACCAAATCCAAGCTACCATGGAATCAGCTTTACAAAAGCCGCAGGAAAGGCAGCTTTTGTCACAAAAATCCGTGCGGTTCTTCTTCGGGATACAGGCGCTGCGATTTCTCCGTTTAATGCATTTTTGCTCCTCCAGGGGCTGGAAACCTTATCTCTGCGTGTGGAGCGGCATGTGGAAAATGCGCTGAAGGTCGTTTCGTATCTCAATAAACACCCGCAGGTGGAGCGGGTACACCATCCGGCAGTTTCTGAGGATCGTGTGCAGCAGGAGCTTTATAAAAAGTATTTTCCAAACGGCGGGGGGTCGATTTTTACTTTTGAAATTAAGGGAAATGACCAGACAGCCAAAGCTTTTATCGACAATCTTGAGTTATTTTCACTGCTGGCTAATGTAGCAGATGTAAAATCGCTTGTGATTCATCCGGCGTCTACGACCCATTCCCAGCTTAATGAGAATGAGCTTTTAGAACAGGGAATCAGGCAAAATACGATTCGATTATCTGTGGGAACAGAGAATATTGATGATATTATTGAAGATCTCGACGAGGCGTTTCGGGCGGTGAAGTAGGAGGGAAATCAAAGAAAAGTGCCGATAAACCTAGCGTTTATCAGCACTTTCTTTGGTTTAGCGTTCTGCGCTTAGCGTGGAGACAGTGGGACTTGAACCCATGACCTCTTGAATGCCATTCAAGCGCTCTCCCAACTGAGCTATGCCCCCAGACAAGCTATATCATACACTAAAATTTCAGTAATTTCAATATTAAAATGAAAAAAAGTGAAAACTCCTTGTAACTATTCGGCCATGCGGCTGAGGAGGGCAAATTTTGGCGCAAGACGTCCGTTGGACGTCTGCCCTGCGCCGGACGGAGCACAGCGTAGACCGCAAGCTGGTTTTCAGAGCGTTTTGTCATCACAAAGCTCGAGCGTTTAGCCCGAATCGAGGTTGCGCCTTGTCGGCAACGATTAGCAGTGTTAGATGCGCAACCCCGGGCTGCATGGCTGAATAGTTACAGCTCCTTACAATTTTTTCACAAACAGCGCCCGTATAGCATTGAGTACAGCGATAATCATAACGCCCACATCTGCGAAGATCGCAAGCCACATGTTAACGAAGCCAAGGGCTCCGAGAAGCAGGCAGATAATTTTAATACCCAGGGCAAAAGTAATGTTCTCATAAACAATGCGCAGGCATTTCCGGGAAACACGGATAGCCTTGGAAATTTTCATTGGGTCATCGTCCATAAGAACAACATCGGCGGCTTCAATGGCCGCATCGGACCCCATGGCGCCCATGGCAATGCCAATATCTGCTCTGGAAAGCACAGGGGCGTCGTTGATTCCGTCGCCTACGAAAGCAAGCCTATCCCTGGCTGGCCTGCCTGCCAGAAGCTTTTCTACCTGGTCAACCTTATCGCCGGGAAGCAGCTCACTGTGAACCTCGTCAACACCCAGGTTTAAAGCCACCTGATCGGCTACCTTTTTGGTATCTCCGGTAAGCATGACAGTTTTTGTAATGCCAGCAGACTTTAATGCAGCGATAGCTTCTTTTGCGTGAGGTTTAACAATATCAGAAATAACAATATGTCCTGCATATGCCCCGTCGACCGCCATATGAATAATTGTTCCCACGCTGTGACAGTCCATATACTGAATGTTCAAATGATTCATTAGCTTTGTGTTTCCTGCGGCAATCTGTATGCCGTCGACCTTGGCAAGAATACCATTGCCACTGATTTCCTGAATATCGCTGACTCTTGTGCGGTCAATTTCTTTGCCGTAGGCACGCTGTAAACTTTTACTGATCGGATGTGAGGAAGCACTTTCAGCGAGCGCCGCATATTCCAGAAGCTTTTTTTCATCCATAGTATTATGATGAACGGCATTAACTTCAAAAACACCTTGAGTTAAGGTTCCTGTTTTGTCGAAAACCACGCATTTAGTTTTCGATAATGTTTCAAGATAGTTTGAGCCTTTGACAAGGATTCCAGCTTTGCTGGCACCGCCGATTCCTGCAAAAAAGCTTAACGGAATACTAATGACAAGGGCGCACGGGCAGCTAATGACAAGGAAAGTAAGGGCGCGGTACACCCATACACCCCAGTCGGCGGGCAGGCCCATGAACAGCATGCGGACAACCGGTGGGAGAATCGCCAGGGCAACAGCACTGTAACATACGGCCGGGGTATAATACTTGGCAAATTTAGAAATGAAGTTTTCGGATTTCGACTTTCTTGAACTGGAATTTTCTACAAGTTCAAGAATTTTAGAAACCGTTGATTCACCAAATTCTTTGGTTGTCTGGATTTTTAAAACCCCGGTCATATTGATACATCCGCTGATAACTTCATCGCCGCACTGTGCTTCCCGGGGAAGACTTTCACCGGTCAGAGCACTTGTATTTAAAGTAGAACTGCCATCGATAATAATGCCGTCGATAGGCACCTTTTCTCCGGGCTGGACAATGATTGTTGTGCCAATAACAACCTCATCCGGATCGACCTGCTCGAGCCTTCCGTCTTTTTCAATATTGGCATAATCGGGGCGGATGTCCATAAGAGCGCTGATGTTTCTGCGGCTCTTGCCGACGGCATAGCTTTGAAAAAGCTCTCCGACCTGATAAAATAACATAACGCCGATGGCTTCCGTATAGTCTCCGTTTTCATAAATTGCAATAGCCATGGCGCCAATCGTAGCAACGGCCATCAGAAAATTTTCGTCAAATACTTGGCGGTTTAAAATCCCCTTAAAGGCTTTGCGCAAAATATCATATCCGATAATAAGATATGGAATTAAATATAATGTAAAGCGAATATACCGCTGTACTGGAATGAAATTTAAAATAATCATTAATACAGCCGCAATAATAATTCGGATAAGCATTTTTTTCTGCTTTTTATTCACAACGTTTCCCTTCTTTCATTGTTATTATAAACAAACAATTAAAAGATTGTTTAATTGTTTGATATACTTCAACCTGACTAGATAGGTGAATCTTATAGGCGCAATCCTGTTCCCAATTCGCACAGACAGACAAGCGAGCTTGCCCGTCTGTGCGTCCACTTGCCGAGCTTTCATAGTAAACATTCATGCCGCACTGGGCGCGGCTCCACTACGTATGAAAGCCGAACGGCGGCTTTCATAGTAGTTAAAGAAAGATTTCGCAGTCGTCTTCAACTTTTTTGCAGTTCTTTAAAACGTTTTTCATAACAGCTTTTGGGTCCTGGCCATCTTCAAATTCCACAATCATTTTTAATGCCATAAAGTTTACTGTTGCATCCTTGACGCCTTCGGTATGCTTTGCAGCGTCTTCCATTTTATTGGCACAGTTTGCACAATCAACATCAATTTTATACGTCTTTTTCATAAAAATCTGCTCCTATCTATCATTCTATTTCTGTAGGCAACGGGCTAAAGTCAAGCTTGCTGGCCCTTGGCGGCTGCCGTGAGGGGCGCTAAGCGCCGGCCAAAGTGAAACGTAGACCACATGTTCCGTATAGGCGCTTGGGGGCTTGTGACTTTAAACGATTAAATAATTGTTTAATCTTTATGGTTACACTATATCCAAATTTTTTACTTTCGTCAATAGAAACACACATAATCCTTCCATTTGGGCGAAAAATATTTCCGATTGGATTATATTGTGATAAACTGTAACTGTTCAGCCTGTGCTATTCGTAAAGCCGCGCTGCGCGCAGCACTACCACGGATGAAAGCTGGTTGCTCCGTGCCTGTGGCAGTCTACGCTGCCGCTCCGGTCGGTACTTAACAAGCGGTCTACGTTCCACTTCGGTCGGCGCTAAACGCGTGGTCTACACTCCGTTCCGGTCGTTGCTGGACAAGCGCCGCCAGCGCTTAGCAGCCGTCCTCATACCTTGGGGTTATCAAATGTGCATACACAGGGTCAAATACATTTGCCCCTGCGCCTGCACACTTGATAGCCTTCATTGTAAAAAATGCAGCCTTATATGAATCAGGAGGTTTTTATATGTTACAGAATCAGTTACCCCATAATCATGGACAGCATATTGAACATACTCTGGAGCGTATGCCGGCGACAGAGGAATTTCAGACCGTTTCGGATATTTTCAGACAGCTTGGAGACAGCAGCCGAACACGTATTTTCTGGCTTCTCTGCCATTGCGAGGAATGTGTGATTAATATATCCGCAATCGTAGGTATGAGCAGCCCGGCGGTTTCCCATCATTTAAAGCTTTTAAAATCCAGCGGCCTGATTGTGAGCCGCAGAGAAGGAAAAGAGGTTTATTACAGGGCTTCGGATACAGAAGCGGCAAACTTGCTTCATCATATGATAGAAAAGCTTGTAGAAATTACATGTCCATTATAAACTTTCATGCCGCGCTGTGCGCGGCTCCACTGCGGATGAAAGCTCAGGATTGCTCCGTGCCTTCGGCACTCCCGCAATCCTGCCGGTGGTATTCGTGCTTTACGTTCCGCCTGCGGCGGTTTCCGCTGCCGCTCCGGTCGGTGCTTGACAAGCGGTCTACGTTCCACTTCGGTCGTTGCTGGACGCGTGCCACTGGCACGCAGCAACACTGGCGCTTAGCACCCCGCACTCATACCACCTTGCCCGTCCGATGTCTGTGAGTCATTGCGTGCAAGCACGCCCTGCCTCACAGCCGCCGTCCGGGGCTTTCATAGTA
>JAGZDD010000075.1 GCA_018369015.1 Clostridiales bacterium
AATCCATTAAAAATCGCCTGCGGCGATGGGATTTTTGCACTCCTGTTTCACTTTCTGACGGTCAGCGCAGCAAGTGCGCAGACCTGGCTGAACTGTTACTTTTTATCTTATCAAAAATGCCGCTCAATTTCCACTATAAAGCGGAAAAAGTCGGTTTGTACCCTTTGTAAAAATTATATTACTATAAAGACAGAAATGATAAAGCCGAAGTGTCATATATATAAGGAGGACAAACGATGAGCTACAATTTTTTCGTACAGAGTGACATTGTATTTGGCAGGGGTGCCGCACAGAAGCTTCCGGAGATCATCCGTTCTCACGGAATGAAAAATGTTATGGTAATTTACGACCAGGGCGTTAAGGCTGCCGGGATTTCCGAGCAGGTGCTTGAACAGGTAAAACTGGCAGATGTAACGATTACCGTATTTGACAAAGTGCTTCCAAATCCGTCCAACGAGCTGGTCGAAGAAGCTGCAGTGATTGCAAAGGACGCTAAGATTGATGGTTTTGTTGCGGTTGGCGGCGGCAGCAGTATTGACCTGGCAAAGGCTGTCAATGTCCTGATGACAAATCCTGGCCCGATTGGCCAATACGGCGGTATCGGCAATGTGAAAAATGCCGTATACCCATTGATCGCAATTCCTACAACTGCGGGAACTTCCAGCGAGATTACCAATGTTGTGGCGCTGATTGATACCCAGGCGGTTTGCAAGTACGTTATTATTGACAATAAGCTGACAGCGACGAATGTGATTGCCGATCCGGAATTTACCCGGACAATGCCGGCGTCGGTGACAGCAGCCACAGGTATGGATGCGATCACCCATGCTGTTGAGAGCTATATTTCCAACATGGCGACACCGCTGACGGAGTATAATTCCTTAAAAGGTCTTGAAATTCTTTATAAAAATATCCGTACAGCTGTACATAATGGCTCCGATATGGATGCCAGAGAGCAGATGATGCTTGGCTGTGTTATTACTGGATTTGGGTTTTCTAACGCGAACTTAGGGCTTGTTCACGGTATTGCCCATACATTAAGCGCCCATTTTGGTTTGGCTCACGGTATGGCAAACGCGACTGTGCTTCCTTATGTTATGGAATTTAACGCAGAAAGCTGCCCGGAAAAAATGGTTGACCTGGCAAAGGCCATTGGACTTCCTGTATCTGGCGACACAGATAAAGACAAATATTTGTTATCCGAGGCATTAAAAGAGCTGACAAAAGATCTTGGCATCAAAACCTTGTCCGAGCAGGGCATTTCTGAAAACGATTTTGATATGCTTGCTGAGGATGTGCTTAAGGAGCCGGTATTGGGCTTTAATCCACGCCAGAACATAACAAAAGAGCAAGTACTTGATATTTTAAGAAAAGCTTATAAATAACACGAGGCGTTAAAAATGGCGCTTTGTACAGCTTGCGGGCGGCTGCCCCTGTGCGTCCGAAGCGCCTGTTGAAATGGAGGAATTTAAAATGAAAAAGAAAATGGCATTATGTACACCGATTCCAGAAAAGAAGCTGGATATTATTAAAGAATACTGTGATATTACGATTTGCGGCGAATTAAAGCACGGCAAAGGAAACGTTACGGAAGAAATGACAAAAGAGGAATGTATGGGCCATGAGCTTGTTGTCCTTGGGGATGAATATGCAGGCGCTGATACAATTACTGCCTGGGCCAAGTCCGGCATGAAATTCATGGGCGTTGCCAAAGGAACTCCGGCGACCGTTGACCATGACGCTATTGCTAAGGCTGGTCTTGAGCTGTCCTATACTCCGGGAAGAAACCGTGTAGCTGTGGCTGAATTTAATATCGGCCTGATGATTGCCGCTACAAGACATCTGGCGTTAAGCAGTACAGGACTTCAAAAGGGCGAGCACTTGGGCGATCCTGTGGACGATATTTATAATGTGCCTGATGTAAAAAATGTAACATGGGGCCCATTGGATGAAAACCATCCGTTTACTGATTATGGCATTGGCTTCGAGCTTTATGGCAAGACGCTTGGTATTGCCGGTTATGGCGCCATTGGCCGCGAGGTTGCGGTAAGAGCTATGGCTTTTGGTATGGATGTTATTGCCTATGATCCATATTGCCCGGCAGAAAAGATTGAAGCAGACGGTGCAAAAGCTGTGGATCTTGATACAATGCTTAGCCAGAGTGATATTGTAAGTATTCATCTTCCGGTTGTTCCATCGACCAAAGGAATTGTAAATAAAGACTGGTTTTCAAAAATGAAGAAAACAGCATATGTGATTAACACAGCCAGAGCATATGTGATTGACCAGAAGGATTTTGTGGAAGCTCTGCAAAACAAAACAATCGCAGGAGCAGCCGTTGACGTATTCTGGCAGGAGCCGATTCCAGCCAACCATCCGCTGCTTTCTATGAGAAATGTAACTCTGACGCCGCATATGGCAGGTCTGACAACAGATGTTGACGGCTGGTCCGGCAATATGATGGGGGATGAAGTTATCGCATATCTTAAAGGCGAACCAAGAAAATATATCTGGAAGGTTAAAAAATAATACTGACATGTGCCGGGAGCCGCGTATGAAGCGGCTCTTAGGCGTACTGTATGAGGAGGAGTTTAAATTATGGAAAATAAATGTCCACGGAAGGGAAGTAAGTTCCCTCACCTTTTTTCACCGATACGCATCGGGAATATACGTTTGAAAAACAGAATTATCGGCGCGCCCACAAGCCCGGGAATGGTCACAAATGAAGGCCATTTTACACCGGAAATGATCGCTTATATGGCAGAAAAGGCCAGCGGCGGCGCGGCGCTTGTGACCTATGGCGAGGCGATTGTCCATTCAGCAACAGGGAAATCTCATAATATCCAGCTTCAGTTAGATTCTAAAGGAATACGCCACAGCTTGTCTGAAATGGCGCGGGCGATTCACAATGCGGGAATTTACGCGAATATCCAGCTTTCCCACGGCGGAAAATATGGCGGACTTGCCAGCGTTGCCGGGGACACGGATTTTAATGCGGTGGCTTACGGCCCAAGCCATGAAATGACGCCGGCAGGGGAAGTCCATGAAATGTCAAAAGAAATGATTTTAGAAATTGTAGATTCCTACCGCAAGGCCGCAAAGCTTTGCAAAGACTGCGGCTTTGATATGGTTCAGGTTCATGCGGCCCATGGCTGGCTGTTTTCCCAGTTCCTTTCCCCGGTAACAAACCAGCGTAAAGATGAGTTTGGCGGTTCTCTTGAAAACCGCGCGCGCATTTTGATGATGGCTCTGGACGCCGTACGCGCAGGTGTTGGCCCGGGCTTTCCTATTGAAGTGCGTCTGTCCGGCGACGACCTGACGCCGACCGGCCTTGGCCTTGAGGATTGCATTGAGGTTGCCAAGCTGATTCAGGATAAGGTGGATTTGTTTAATATTTCTTGTGGAAACCATGAAGATCCGGATATGTTCTGCCGTACCCATCCATCTGCTTTTTATCCGAGAGGCGTGAACGTATATCTTGCGGCAGCCATTAAAAAGCATGTAAATAAACCGGTTGCCTGCGTAGGCTCTCTGGATGATCCGGCACAGATGGAAGAAATTATTGCTTCCGGTCAGGCGGATATTGTAGAAATCGCCCGCGGCCTTGTGGCCGACCCATTCCTTCCGAAAAAAGCGTTTGAGGGGAACGAGGATGATATTACACCTTGCATCCGCTGCTATGAGTGCTTTGGAGAAACGACAAAGTGTGAATCTGTAAAATGTTCTGTCAACCCGACAATGGGCCAGCAGATGGGCGCTAAGTTTGGTGTGAAGCCGATTGAGCGCAAAAAGAAGGTGCTTATTGCCGGAGGCGGCCCCGCAGGTATGGAAGCGGCGGTTACAGCGGCGAACCGGGGGCACAATGTTACGCTTGTTGAGAAGACAGATAAGCTGGGCGGAAATCTTTATCCTGCGGCTGCGCCTTATTTTAAAAAGGATATTGCCGATTTCTGTGACGTACTTATCCGCAGAGTGAAGAAAGCCGGCGTTAATGTTATTTATAATACAGAAGTGACTCCGGAATATGTTGAGCAATTTGCTCCGGACGCATTGCTTATTGCTATCGGCTCTAATGAATTTGTTCCCCCGATCAAGGGGATTGACTCATCTAATGTGCTTATGGCTATTGACGCGGAGCTTCATCCTGAAAAACTTGGGAAGCGTGTAGCTATTATCGGCGGTGGTCTAGTAGGCGCCGAAGGTGCTGTGTCCTTCCACCATGAGGGCTGCGAATGTACAATTATTGAGATGAAACACGATATTGCTACGGAGGTTTCACCATTTTACCGCGGCGGCCTTATGCCGGAGGTTAATAAGTCAGCGACCTGTTATGTTGATACAACGGTTAAGGAAATTACGGAAGCAGGGGTTGTTTGCGAAAAAGACGGCAAAGAATTTCTTGTTGAAGCAGATACTGTTGTTTGTGCTGTTGGTTTCAGAGCGCCTTATGACAAAGTAGACGCTTTGTGCGACAAGGTCGACGAATATTATATTATCGGCGACTGCAAGAAGGTCGGGCAGATTTACGATGCTATCAATAATGGATATTACAGTGCGCTGCTTGTATAAAAATAGTTACGACAGATCAATAATACCGGGCGTTCCATTAGGGCCGCCCGGTTATTTTTCCGTGATAAATCATTGTATGATTAGGCATTATCATCCGACATTCATCTGAAACGCCGGGGCTTTTTGCGTATGTGACAAAAAGCTCCCGAAGCTCATGGATATAATTTCCGTACTTTGAGTCTTTGGGAACTAATGAATATGAGGATGAGAGTATTCTTTGTATAAATGCGTCGGCGTTGTCATATACCAGAGGATTGTCAAAGCTTTGCTTTTCATATTCACCGCCAAAAAAACGGGAAATATCCGACTCCTTCAGGCCATTGGAAAAGCCTTTAAATGAAGGACAGTACTTACGGCATATCTGTTCTAGGTGTATGACAGATAAGGAATCGCTGTCACGGGTATTATAAATAATAATAACACTTCCTCCGGGTTTTAAGATTCTTTGACATTCCCGGAAAAATCCCACAGGTTCAAACCAGTGAAAGGCCTGGGCCGCTGTCACAAAATCAACACAATGTGCCGGAAGGCCTGTCGCCTGGTCGTATCCGTTGATTAGTGTACAGCGTGAATATTTTTGCAAGGATCTTTTTGCTGCCAAACGCATATCTGCATTTGGCTCAATGCCATAGACGGTGCAGCCTGTTTGAAGGAGCTGCTCTGTAAATATTCCTGTACCACAGCCAATGTCCGCGAGGATACTTTCTGCGCTAAGGCCGCAAACCTGTTCCAGATAATTAAAAAGTGCTCTAGCATATTTTGGCCGGCCGGACTGATAGTAGCCGGCCTTTCCTGTAAATTTATTCGTGTAATTCATAGTTTTGATGATTTAATGTAAGTGTTCATCCAGCCAGCCGGGATTTGCAGGCAAAAATTGTGTTCACATGAAGTTGGCCTGTCACTCCCGGCTTAAGGGATTGAAAAATTTTTAGCTATGGAGTCCGTCGCGGATATGTTGCATAGTTGCTTCAAGCTTTATAAGATCCGGGTCTAAATGCCGGTACATGTCTAAATAATAAGGATATAACTCATCATAAATATTGGCCCAGATCTGGTTAGGCTCTATGATTTCCTTTACTTTGATCAGGCGGTCAATGCTTTCCCCAAGATTTGTAAATACTCCGGCAGCCTGGCCTGCGATGAGGCAGTCGCCAAAGGGAACATCCCCCGAACCTTCATCGAGAATATAGACGGGCATGTGGAGCATAGAAGCTTTAATTTGGCACCAAGTACGGCTTTTTGAACCGCCGCCTGTAATGCGCAGGCATGAGGCAGTAGCTCCGGCGTTTTTGATCGTATCAATAACATGACGAAGAGCAAAGGAAGTACCTTCAAAAACGGAGCGTATCAGATCTTTACGCTGTGTGTCCAATGACAAACCGATGAACATTCCCTTTGCGTGGGAATTCCAGAGAGGCGCCCGTTCTCCAAGAAGATAAGGGAAGAAAAGGACGCCGTTGCTTCCAGGATCGGACTCAAGGGCAAGTTTATTAATATAGTCATAGACATTTATATGATGTTCTTTCGCATAGTCGTGGTCGGCTGCGCCAAGATTATCAAGATACCATTTAATTGCTGCGCCGCTTGCCGTAATGGGCGCGTCAAAAACATAGGGCATCCCTTTAATAGAACATGGTTTGGCTACAACGGGGAGCGTAGGGTCGCTCTCGCTGCTGTGCCCAATAAATACAAGAGAAGATGTTCCCGAGGATTCCCCGGCTTCCCCGAGACGGCACAGGCCGGATGCGTACATGGAAGCCATGGAATCACTTGTTCCTGCCGCCACAGGAGTACCTTGGCACAGACCTGTTTCACGGGCGGCGGCTTCGGTGACTTCTCCGATGATTTCGTGAACAAGGCGAGGCTTTGGCAGAATTTTATTCAGGTCAATGCCGATGGTATTCCCGATGTCCTTTGACCATTCCAGTGTGTGTATATCCAGACATTGACATTTTCCCGCCTGGTCAATATCCATTGTGCGCTGGCCAGTAAGCTTGAAGTTAATATAAGAGCTGGCCTGAAGGACACAATCTGTTTTTTCAAATAATTCAGGCTCATGTTTTTTATACCAGAGCAGCTTGCTCGGTAAAAAGGCGCTGTCTGGCTGCGCTCCGACAGTGGCGACGAATTTGTCGAAGCCCATAGTATCTAAAATATAGGTAAGCTCCTGCCCAGAACGGCTGTCCATCCAGATGATGGCATTTCTTAAAATATTTCCATCCTTGTCTAAAGGGAGCATGGAAACCGTCTGGGAACTGACACTAATTCCGCAAATATTTTTTACGATATCCGGGCCTGCCGCCGTAGTGAGTGACCGCATGATTTGGGCAGAATGTTTCCACCAAAGAGCAGCGTCCTGTTCTACCATATTGGGGCCTGGCATAATAAGTTCATGGTTTTTGGATGCCGTAGTGATAATACAGCCATCTTCATCCATGATGATTCCTTTGATATTGGTTGTACCCAGGTCAATACCCAGTAAGTAACGTTTTGAATGACTCATAATTTCCTCCTTCTTGACCGTTTTTTCTGCCATATAGGTATCCCTTTTATTATACTGATTTCATCATAGCAAAGCTGTAAATAACGTACAATGGAATATTTGCCGTTAGTAAGCGGAAAACATTTAATTGAAAAATTGAACAGAAAAATAAAAAGTGTCATGTAAAAATTACTGAAAGGATATTATACTGAGGATAAAGATAGTTTGTAACTGTTCACGGTTTGTCCGCAAACAGTAACGATTGTTCAAAACATTAGATATGAGGTTGTGGGAACGCCGAACCCGGCAATAATAAGGAACGCCGCAGGCGGCATACCTATATGCCGTTAAAAACCCGGCAATAATAAGGAACGCCGCGGGCGGCATACCTATATGCCGTTGAAAGTCCGGCAATAATAAGGAAAGGATGAAAGATTATGAAGTATGAAAACATTAGAAAGCAGGTACTTGACGCTATTTTGGAGGCTGTTGAGCTGGGATTAATTAAGGGAACATCGGGAAATATTGCCGTAAGAGATGACAACGATGATGTTGTAGCAATTACTCCAAGCGGTATTGCTTATAAAACAATGACGGTTGACCAGATTGCTATTGTGGATCTTAATGGAAAATGGTTAGATGGGCCGTTTAAGCCATCCTCAGAGGTTCCAATGCATACAACAGTAATGAGATGCCGCCCGGACGTTAAGGCAACTGTACATACTCATGGTATGTTTGCTACGATTATGGCAATGCTTGATGAAGAATTAAAGCCAACAACACCTCCTCAGGCAGAGTTCGTTCCTGTACGTGTTGTTCCATTTACAATGCCAGGAAGCAAAGATCTTGCCCAGATTGTTGCTGATACACTTGGCGCTGACGGTCGTGCCGTATTAATGAAAAATCATGGTATGTTCTGCTGCGGCAAAAATATTAAGGCCGCAATGGCAGCAACGATTTACACAGAGGAAATGGCTCAGACAGCTTATTACGCAAAACTGCTTGGCAAGTTCCAGCCAATGTCCGATGAAGCCGTTGCCGCAATGAAAGCGCTGATTGCTGCGGATCAGGCAGTTTGATCCGTCGGTTGGCTGCAAAGCGGATGGAAGTAAAAATACGGATTTGTAAAAGGTACGTTGCTTTTTAGAAAAATCCGCTAAATAAAATATAGCAGCAGGCCGCAAAATATTTTTTGCAGCCTGCTGTTAATTTTGGTGGATATAGTGTTACTGTTCACAGGTATACTGTAAACAGTAAATGAATAGCTGTTTGTTATAAAAAATACAATTTTATCTATTGACGAATATTTTTCCTGTTGCTATAATATAATAGCAATTAGGTACGGCGTAGTAGCCAAGTGGTAAGGCAAAGGTCTGCAACACCTTGATTCACCGGTTCAAATCCGGTCTGCGCCTCGCATTAAAGCCCGCATTTAGCGGGTTTTTTTATTTCACAGGAAATTGCTTTCCTGTGAAATAAAAACGCTCCTCTTTGGATCGCACTGCGGTCAATGGAGAGATTACCGGCCCCATCGTCTTTGGCGCAGCAGAAAATAGATGATAAATAAGACCGCAGTGATTGCCCAGGACATAGGATAGCTGTAAATGATTGTGCTGATTTCCGGACGAAGGGGCATGGCAATAAGTATCCAGACGATACGAAGTATGCATATACCTGCGCAGGTCATCAGCATTGGAATCAAGACGTCTCCTGTGCCGCGCAGCGCCCCGGATAGAATCTCAATAAAAACGTAGATTGTATAGCCGGGAACCATAAGACGCAGCATATGCATGCCAATGTCAATCACTGAGAGGTCTGTGGTAAAAAGACGAAAAACATATTGCCCTAAGGTCAGGAAAAATAAGGTCATTGCCAGTGATGTGGTAATGGACAGAGCCAGGCATACGCGGACGCTTTTCTTCATGCGTCCGTATTTTTTTGCACCAAAATTCTGCCCGACAAAGGTTGTTATGGCAATGCCGAAGGCATTGAGGACCATCCAATAAAGGGAGTCCATTTTGCCGAAGGCTGTCCAGGCGGCAACGGTATCAGTTCCAAATGAATTTAAGGACGCCTGGATCATCATATTGGAAATGGTGTACATAACGGACTGCAGCCCGGCAGGAAGGCCAATACGCAGCAGCGCCCGCAGCGTGGCGCTGTAAATACGGATCTGTTTTGGTTTTAACCGATACAGATCATCGGAGCGCATGAGTGTCGCTATAATTAAAACCGCACTGACAGCCTGGGAAATCAGTGTTCCGAGAGCGGCGCCCGCAACGCCCATATGGAAGCCTAAAACGAAAATAAGGTCTAAAACAATGTTTATAAAACAACAGATAATAAGAAAATAAAGCGGCCGCTTAGAATCGCCCACAGCTCTTAAAATACCGGAGCCAATATTGTATATAAATACAAATAAAATACCTCCGAAGTAAACGCGCAGATATAATGTAGAGCCAGACATGAGATTTTCCGGGGTATTAAGCAGTCCTAACAGCCATGGCGTAAATATAATTCCAAGAATTGTAATAATGATGCTGCCGATGACCGCAAAAGCGGCGGCTGTATGCAGGGCGCGGCTGACATTATTTTCGTCCTTAGCTCCATAAAATTGGGCAAGCACAACGGTTGCGCCGGAGGAAAGGCCGACAAAGAATCCGACGATCAGGTTAATAATCTGAGCGGAGGAGCCGCCGACACAGGCGAGTGCCTCTTTGCCGACAAATCGTCCGACAATGATGGCATCCGCTGTATTGTAAATTTGCTGGAAAAAGGTTCCCAGTACAATGGGAAAGAAAAATATGAGGAGCTGTTTCCATATAACGCCTTCAGTAATGGCGTTTCTCACAAGCCCAGTCGTTGATTTTTCTGACATAATTATTCCCTCTGGCTTTCATGTGTGGCAGAGCCGCGCGCAGCGCGGCATGATAGTTTAGTTACGACTCACAGTCCGCCGCAAACAACTGCTGTTTGCGGCAGAAGCCTTGTGTCCTTTTTGTAGTACCATAGATACAGGGATGTGTCAATAGTTAAAATTGTTTGCGTGTAATAATTCAGTTATCTGAACTGCTGCTAATAGAGATAAGGCGTATTTCGTGGGGCAAAAGAGATGCTGAGTATTCGATCATGTTATTCTGAACCGTTACTTCCTTTTGAAAAAAGCCGGGCATACTTTTTGCGGCGAGCAGTTGTATTTCTTCTGGATTATTTAAGTCAGGGCGGCCCATAGAAAGCCAGGCTTCAAAGGCACTGCCGCTGCAAGGATTGACGTATTGCTCTTTGATTCTATAAGTGTTTGCCTCTAATCCGGACAAGGAAAATGAAACAACTGCTGTTTGGGCGTCAGGGAAGGCCCGCTGCCAGTTTTCGTGGCTGGCATCGAAGGAGATCCCATGGCTGTAGAGATTGTTAAAATGGCAGTAATTATAAAGCAGGATCGCAAAGCCTGACCCATCGGTTGTAATAAAACATCCTTCTTTTGAAAAGACAATTTTTTTGTACAGACAATTTAAAAATTTGTAAGCAAAGTAAGAGGGCTTTGGAATACCGTTTCTCGTAAACAGCCCCATGCCTCCGTGAAAAAGGGCGTCCGGCATAGGAAGCTCCTGATGAAGATCCGTAAGGCACCAGTGACAAAAACCATTGGCTTTATTAAAATTTTGAAGAAGATTGCGTACAATGTAGCAGGCGCAAAAACATGTATCATTGAGCCATTCCCGGTGTGAGGGCGTAAAATTCCATTCAGTAATGTATACAGGGGCATTGGAAGCTTCCGGCAAATGGGCGGCAACGCCATTGAGAAATTTATGGAAAATATTTTTATCTCTGGACAGGGCAACCGGTTTGGTGAAATCCTGCGCTTTCCATTGGCTGGCTGATAAGGAAAAGGCGTTGTTATCAGCAACTACCGGATAAAAATGAAAAATATAAGCGTCCGGCAGGCAATGATTTTCCCTGGCATAGTTCAGGAAAATGTCGTAATTAAATTCCGGAAAATTTAGCGCCGAGTAGGAGGTACTGGCAAAGTTCAGTTTTTTTTCGCAGGCTTTGACGCACTGACGGGTGAGCTGATAAAGTTTAAGACCAATGCCGGCGTTTTCAAAATCAAAGGACAGGCCATTTAAGGTTTCGTTCCAAAATGTAAAAATCCATGTACATACTTCTTTTTTTCCGTAGCGGTTCAGGAGATGGTTTGTCAACGCTGTAATGAGCTGGCACCACTGGGCGTCGTCCGACGGCGGGCTTATGATCACAGGCTTTTGGAAGACTGTATTTTTAGGCTGGCTGGCCAGCGCCGCCGGCATAAATGAAAACTGGATCATAGGGCGCAGATGGTTTTCCAAAAGAAAGTCCAGGATCATATCAATATAAGTGAAACAAAAAATAAGCTGCCCTTCTTTATTTCTTTGGCACACCATAAGGTCGTCATCTAAAATGCCATGAAATTTTATGTATTTAAAACCAATTTCCCTCTGGACACGGCGAAGCATTTTCTGTATCGGGGGAAGCAAAAGCTCGCTGGCACGGCTAATACCGCAAAAGCATTTAAAGCTTTCATTGAATGATTCCAAGGCTGTGCCGTATGCCGGAATTTCTCCAAATTCCCAGTGCATAATATGGATTCCCGCCTCAAAGCTTTGACCGCAGTCTTGCCGGATGGGATTATTTTCAGAAGGTATCTGGCTGCGGCAGCCGTCGTGACCTGCACCATAGCTTACATCCGTGTCTGGGTACTCCCGGATATAAGGGGCCAAATTATTAAGAAAATCATAATGCTCCAGTTCAAGATAAGAGTTTTGGTGTGCAGGGAGGAAGGGAAACGCTGTCACTGGCAAATTCGGAGGTTCATTTCCATAAGTTTCCGGGGTTCCAGCAGTAATTTTCCTGGAAGATGTGGAATTTTTTGCAGAAAAATTCTGAAATTCTATCTGGCGGCGGTACTCGCTGGGAAGCATTTTGTAATATTTTTTGAAGGCCGAAGAAAACGCCCGGGAGCTGGCAAAACCATTGCGGGAAGAAATTGTTTCAATGGAGCTGCGGGTATTGACTAAGTCAAAAACCGCATGGCCCAGACGGATTTTTGTAATATAGGCCAGGAGCGTTGTTCCCATTGTTTTTTCAAAAAAGGCGGACAGATAGGTTGGCGTAAGAAATTCCCGCTGTGCAATGCCGGTCAGCGTCAGGTTATCCATATAGTTCTGGTTAATATAGTCAAGAATACTTTTTAAGCGGTTTAAGTATTTAATAGAGTGGGGAGCCTGGGCGGGGGCCGCCTGACGGAAATGGATACATAGCTCCTGCAATAATTCTATGGCACAGGTATAATTGGAGAGCTGGGAAAATTCACTGTCAGTGGACGTATTTTTCAGGAGCATAACAATGAGATGTTTAAGCTTAAAATAGCGTTGCCGGCTGAATTTTTCAGCCGCAGAATTACAGTCAAATTGTATATTTTCCGGAAGCGCCCAGTTCAGGTGAAATTCGGCCAGCCGGATCTGGACGACAATAAGGCTGCAATCCTGGCTGTGAGTTTCGTGGATATGGTGAGGATTTATTAGAAATATGTCATCTTCTTTAAGCTCCCACGTCTGATCTTCAATAATGACTGTCATCTTTCCCTGAAGAACGAAAAGTATTTCGATACTGCTGTGCCAATGCTTTGAAACACTGCCAATCCGCTGATAGAACAGTTTGATAGGGATATTTGGCTGATAATTGATAATTTCGTGGATGATGTTATTCATTAAAAATCCTCCTGGAAAAATAGTGGCCACTACCATAAAATATAGCATAAAAAATCAAAAGCTTCAATGGAACTGTACTTATTTATGATTTTTTGCGGCAGGGTTTTCAACGTAATATTATGAATCAGTAAAAAACTGCACTGAATATCGTAAGACTTATCATTGTCGTTACTTATGCCTTCACCTATAATAAAGTTATTATTATCAGGAAAGGAAGAAAAAAATGAAAGGAAAAATTACAGCGCTAATTTTAACAGTGACTTTAATTGGGGGATGCATTGCCGGATGCGGCAATCAGGAAAATGCCGCAGGCAGCGGCGCAGATAACAGCACATCCGGCACGCAGGAAGGGAACTTGCCGGATGAATCCGGGGAGGAAGCAGCGGCGGGAACACAGGAGGAAGATACAGCAGAAATTGTGGTAGCCTATCCGATGACTTATGCCCCTCAGGATGTCCAGACTGTAGAGGATGCGCTTAACAAAATTACTGTTGCAAAGATTAATACAGAGGTTACGCTGATGCCCTTTGACCTTGGTACATATAACGATCAGATTAATTTGATGATTAGCGGCGGGGAGAAGCTGGATGCCATGGTTTCATTTTTCTATGGATCTACAGAATTTATGAGTATGGCATCTCAAAACCAGCTGGAGCCGTTAGACGAGCTTCTTGAGGAATATGGGCAGGGGATTTTGGAAACATTGCCGGAAGTTTATATGAATACAACAAAGATTAATGGAAATACGCTGGGCGTTCCCGTTTACAAGGACAATGTTGCGACAATTTATTACGCTATGCGCACAGATATTCTTGACAAATATAATCTTACAGAGCAGGCGCAAAATATTAAATCTGTGGACGATATAGAAGCTATCCTTCAGATTGTCAAAGATAATGAAGCTTCCCTTGTTCCTCTTTACTGCCAGAAGGATCAGGGAGTGCTTACGTGCGGATGCTTTTTGACTGGGGATATTGCTGATGTAATTACTTATGATCCGCTGTACCAGGAACAGATTGTTGCCTTTCCTGGTGAGGATCCATATACAGCGGTCGATGTTTTTCATACAGATGCTTATGAAGCTGCTGTAACAAAAATGCATGACTGGTATGAAAAAGGACTTGTGTTTAAGGATACGGCAACCTCTGAATTAACACAGGCAACGTCTATTTCAACAGATACTGCATTTTCCATGGTATTTGCAGCAGAAAATGCGACAATGATGAGTACTATTCAGGACTGTGGTTATGATATGACGGTTATTCCTTTAGCTTATCAGACTGTGACATCTCAAAAGATCAGTCAGCTTGACTGGGTAATTCCGGTGACAAGCACTGAGCCGGAAGCTGCTATGAAATTTATGAACCTGTTATATACAGATGCGGACGTTGTTAATCTTTTGAATTATGGCGTCGAAGGCATCCACTATGTGAAAAATGACAATGGAACGATTAGCTTTCCAGAGGGAAAGGACGGTAATTCCGTCGGCTACTATGGTAATTTAAGCTTTTTTATCGGCAACCAGTATTTAGCCTATGTTTATGATAATTTTGATCCGGATACCCGGGCTAAGTCAAAAGAAATTAATGATAATGCCACATTATCGCCTCTTCTCGGCTTTACCTTTGACAGCAGCGATTATGCCAATGAAATTTCGGCAGTGACTAATGTGGTTGCAGAATATCATAATTCATTAATCAGCGGTATGTCAGACCCGGCGACTGAATTACAGGCTTTTCGTGAAAAGCTGGATTCCAGCGGTATGCAGACACTTGTGGCTGGCGTACAGGAGCAGCTTGACGCATGGGTGTCAGAAAATACATCCGCAGAGTAAGAGGCGGCGGTGATGAAACAAAAATTTTTTCAAAAAGACGGGTACCGGGTGTATACAAATGGCAGTGGGCCTGAACTTGGATTAAGTAATGGTTCAAAAGTTCAGATCATTCAAAAGGATGGCTTCCTTTTTAAAGATCTGGCAGGAATGGGCGAGCTTCTGCCCTATGAGGACTGGCGGCTGGACGCCAAAACCAGGGCAAAAGATCTGGCAGGCCGCCTGTCAATCGAGGAAATTGCAGGCCTTATGCTTTACAGCAGCCACCAGCTTGTTCCTGCGGATAATACATTGTTTTTTTCGGGCAGCTATGGTGGGAAATCCTACGAGGATAGCGGAGTGAAGCCATGGGAACTGACAGATCAGCAGAGGGATTTTCTGCTCAAAGATAAAATCCGCCATGTTTTGGCTATGAAGCTAAAGGATGCAAAAACAGCCGCGAAATGGAATAATGAAATGCAGGCGTTAGCGGAGAATACTGGATTTGGTATTCCGGTCAGTATAAGCAGTGATCCAAGGCATGGGGCCTCGGCGGCAACAGCGGAATTTCGGGTCGGCAATGGTCAGGATACATCAAAATGGCCGGAAGGCATTGGGCTTTGCGCGACCTTTGACCCGGAAATATGCATGAAATTTGCTCAGATTGCTTCACGGGAATACAGAGCTATGGGGATTACAACGGCATTATCACCCCAGATTGATTTGGCGACAGACCCACGCTGGATGCGTTTTGCAGATACCTTCGGTGAACATACTCAACTGGCAATAGACATGACAAGGGCATATTGCGACGGAATGCAGACAAGCATTGATCCCCTGAACGCCGACAGCTTCCAGGGCCCGGAGCCGGGGTGGGGAGTTTATAGCGTCAGTACCATGGCCAAGCACTGGCCAGGAGGGGGAACCGGGGAAGCCGGGAGAGATGCGCACTATGCTTATGGGAAATATGCGGTATATCCAGGAAATAATTTTGAAGAACATTTAAAGCCATTTATCCAGGGCGCTTTTTCTCTCAATGGACCCACAAAATGTACTGCGGCGATTATGCCTTACTATACGATTTCATGGGAGGCCAATGACAGATGTAAGGAATGCGTGGGCAATTCCTATAATCATTATCTTATATCAGAGCTTTTAAGAGAACACTATGGCTTTGACGGCGTTGTATGTACAGATTGGGGAATAACCCACGATCAGGCCCCGGAAATCGCCCAAAGAGGCGGAGCCTGCTGGGGAGTCGAAAATTTATCTCCTGCCCAGCGGCATTATAAGATACTGATGAACGATGTTGACCAGTTTGGCGGGAATAATGACGCCGCCCCTCTCATAGAGGCTTATGTTATGGGATGCCGGGAGCATGGCGAGGCTTTTATGAGGGCACGTATGGAAAAATCTGCGGCGCGCCTGCTGACAAACATGTTCCGGTGCGGATTATTTGAAAATCCTTATGTAGACAGCAAAGAGAGCCAGAGTATCGTGGGATGTCCTGATTTTTGTGCGGCCGGCTACCTGGCGCAGGTTCAGTCCGTGGTTATGGTGAAAAATACGCTGCGCAAATTTTCGCATAGCAGAAACACATCTGTGCTTCCTATGACAGTCAAAGAAAAGGAAGGAAAGCGGCTAAAGGTCTATGTACCCAGACGTTTTATCAGTGAATATACAGATTTCTTCGGAAGGAAAGCGGGAAATGAATGGGTAGATCCTATAGAAGCGTCTGTACTTAGGAAATACTTTGAGGTGGCCGCCACACCTGAGGAAGCAGATTTTGCTCTTGTCTATATAGAAGCTCCAGAGTGTGAATGTTATAAAGAAGCTGACTTAAAAAATGGGGGGAATGGATATTTTCCCATCAGTCTTCAATACAGGCCTTATACCGCATACAGCGCCCGTCCTCACAGCATTGCCGGGGGAGATCCCCACGAAGCGTTTGCGGACAGAGGCTATGCGGGAAAGACGAATACGGCGCTGAATGAGCAGGATTTGGATAATGTCATTCATATGCGAAAATGTATGGGAGATAAGCCGGTGATTGTTATTGACGCTTTAAACAAACCGTCTGTTGTGGCAGAGTTTGAACCCTATGCCGACGCGATTTTGATTGAATTTGGCGTCCAGATCCAGGCGGTTTTGGATATTATTGCAGGTAAATATGAACCGTCCGGTTTGCTGCCGCTCCAGATACCAAAAGATATGGAAAATGTGGAAAAGCAGCGGGAGGATGTGGCGTTTGACATGGAACCTTATAAAGATACCTGCGGTAATATTTATGATTTTGGCTTTGGACTTAATTGGAGCGGCGTAATTTGCGATGAAAGGACAGAAAAGTATAAAAGAGATTATACGAATGTATGATAGAGGAATATAAAGGCTGTTTGTTAGGAACTCTGCGGCATTAATACATACCGTATTCTTCCTGTATTTTGACATCTAAGGTTGCAGATCAAATATGTTCCTTCCTGAGTGGGATGGCTGCTAAAAGCCTGGTTAGAGGTTTTTGGCAGTCATTTTTTTATTTAATAGGAAACTTCGTTTCCTATTAAATAAAAACGCTCCGCTTTGGATCGCACTGCGGCGGAACGGAAGATGTCGTTTGCGCGACCCGCCGCAGGCGGGGAATCCTGCCAAGCAGGATTCTTTCTTGCTTTATAGGAAATTGTGATTTTTGAGAGAATAAAAAAGAACACATGTTTATCGAACATATGTTAGATAAACATGTGTTTGGGCATGAAAATAAGATGAT
>JAGZDD010000001.1 GCA_018369015.1 Clostridiales bacterium
GGGTTCCCGTTTTAAACCGTACAAGCTCAATACCAAGCCGCTGCAGGGCCTCGGTCAGATGGTTCGCAGCCTGAAGCCCGTTAGGCCCGGTATAGGTGATCGTTTCCCCACACAGGCACCGGGCACGAAGATAGGTTCCCGTAGCCAGGACAACGGCGCGGCACGGATAGATTCCTCCGGTATGGGTGACAACACCAGTTACATGGCCGTCCTCCGTACAGATATCTACAATCTCCGCCTGCTTAATCGTAAGGTTTTCCTGGTTTTCCATAACCCGCCGCATTTCCTTCGTGTAATCGGCTTTATCCGCCTGCGCCCTCAGCGAATGAACTGCCGGCCCCTTCGATTTATTCAGCATTTTCGACTGAATAAATGTTTTGTCAATAACTTTGCCCATCTCTCCGCCAAGGGCATCAATCTCACGCACAAGATGTCCCTTGGAGCTGCCCCCGATATTTGGATTGCATGGCATAAGGGCAATGCTTTCAATACTGACAGTAAAGCATATCGTTGAAAGTCCCAGTCTGGCGCAGGCGAGAGCTGCCTCGCACCCGGCATGGCCGGCGCCGACAACCGCGACATCATAGGATTCATAAGTATATGGCATAATTACAAAGCACTCCTTTTTTATTTTGTTACTATTCCCGTCGAAGCCGGGAATAGTAACTTCATTTTCCCATACAGAAATCACTGAAAATTGTGTCAATAAGATCTTCGCCAGCCGATTCCCCAATCATGCTTCCAAGCGTATCGTAAGCATTCATAAGATCAATAGAGAAAAAGTCCTCGGGCATCTGATCATCAATGCTTTTAAGGACAAGCGAAAGGCTTTCCAGAGCGTCGCTGATGGCCGCTTTGTGACGGACATTGGTAATATAAATTTCATCATTAAAGGATAGCTTGCCATCAAAAAACATGTTCTTTAGAAGGGATTCAAATTCATCCATACCCTGCTCCTGGCGCGCCGATATTTCTACGATGGGATGGTTTGTTTTTTCTTTTAATATAGCTGTCGTTGTCACTAAATTCAAGTCTATTTTATTTAATAAAACAATCGTTTTCTTGTCCTGAATCATTTCGATAATTTCATCATCATTTTCATCTAAAGGTGTGGAGCCGTCCACAACATACACAATAAGATCCGCATCTTTTGCGAAGCTCCGGGCTTTATTAACACCAATCTTCTCTACAATATCCTGGGTATCCCTAATCCCTGCTGTATCTATAATATTTAAAGGAATACCGTGGACTGTAATGGATTCCTCTAAAGTGTCCCTGGTCGTTCCGGCAATATCCGTAACAATCGCCCGCTCATCCCCTACAAGAGCATTTAAAAGGGACGATTTTCCGGCATTGGGCTTACCTACAATAACTGTCCGTATTCCTTCTTTCAGCATCCGCCCATTATCTGCTGATGCCAGAAGCTTCTCAAGCTCATTCATATTTTGAACCACATTTTCCCGAAGCTCCTCGCCAAAATTATCATCATTAATATGCTCTGGATCATCCATGGCCGCCTCAATAAATGCCACGTTCCCGATAATATTTTTTCTTATTTCCCTGATTTTATTAAAAACGCTGCCCCGAAGCTGTTTCACAGAGCTTGAGAGGGCATATTCATTTTTCGCATTAATGACATCAATCACTGCCTCTGCCTGGGTCAAATCAATACGTCCATTTAAAAAAGCTCTTTTTGTAAACTCTCCCGGCTGCGCTGGCCGCGCGCCATATTTAATCAGAGTTTCCAATATTTTTTTCATAACAATGACACCGCCGTGACAGTCAATTTCCACCATATCCTCTGTCGTATAGGACCTCGGCGCGCGCATAATCAGGACAAGCACCTCGTCAATCATACAGTCGCCGTCATAAATATAACCGTAATGAATCGTATGGCTGTCCACCGTTTTAAGACTTTTCTTTCCTTTAGGGCTTTTATATACACGGTCTGCGATTTCAACAGCCAAGCTTCCGCTCATACGCACCTTTCCAATACCGGAATTGGTCATTCCCGTCGATATGGCTGCAATAGTGTCCCTGACCATAAAATTACCTCCTGTAATATGTTCGCAACTATTCCGCCGTTCGGCTGAATAATTACATATGTTATATTTCACTGCAAGGCAGCGTTTCATAAGCCGCCAAACAAGCTCTAATTCTATGTCACAACAAAAGGGTGTCACATACGTGACACCCCTTCAGGATTTAGTCGTCCGTAAAAAAATTACACATTTTTTCAAACAGCCGGCTTAATTACTTTTTTCTCTGCTATATCTCTTTAAAGTAATAACCACCTTGCGGTAAGGCTCTTCACCTTCGCTGTGCGTTTCAACATAGCGGTCACTCTGCAGTGCAGAATGGATAATCCTTCTCTCATATGGATTCATCGGCTCTAATGCGACGCTTCTGCGTGTTCTTTTTACTTTGTAAGCAATATTTTTTGCCAGTGATTCCAGTGTTTCTTTGCGTCTTTCACGGTAATTCTCCGTATCGACCTTCACACGGATATAGGCATCACTTTCTTTATTCACAACAAGACTGATAATATATTGAAGAGAATCTAATGTCTGACCTCTTTTTCCAATGAGTATTCCCATTTCATCGCCGGAAAATGTAATATTCATTGTCCGGTCATTTTCATTATAATCAATCGTTGACCGAACCTCCATATTCATTGCCCGGAACATATCCTTCAAAAACTGTTCCACATTATCAATCAGGTTAAATTTTTTCCTAACGCGGATAACTGCAGGTTTTGCACCAAGTAACCCCAGGAAGCCGCTGCTCCCCTTTTCGATGACTTCATACTCGATCTTATCACTGGTCGTTTCCAGCTTTAAAAGAGCTTCTGTGATGGCATCATCAACGGTTTTCGCACTAACTTCAATATAGTCATCCATGAGTTAAACCTCCCCAACCTATTTCTTCTTCAGCATGTTTGCATAGGCTGCAATATTAGAGCTTCCTGTATCTCCTTTTTTACCGGATCTCTTCTTGCTGCTGTCAGAATCATCGTCGTCCTTTACCGGAGCTTTGGCTACAATACTGCTTGCCGCACTGTCATTCGCTGAATCCTTATTCGTATCCTTCTTTTTGTTTCCCGCAGAAATATTTCCCTCAACTGAGGTATTTGCCAGCTCGCTGATAGACTTACGCTTTCTTGCGGCTTCGGCCATCTCAATGTTCCTTGTACTTTGCTTTGCGTATTCTTCAAAGCGTGACGGCTTATCTCCCCGCTTTTCTGCCTTCTTTTTAGCCTTCTCCCGGTTTTTCTCAATAATAACGTCAACGCCTTCTTTATCAAGATATTTATTAATGATCACAGAAATCAGTGTACGGAACACTGCACTGGCGATCCAGTAAATACCAAGACCAATCTGCAGTGAAAAGCAAATGAATACTGAAAACAAAGGCATGATCGTATTCATCATCTTCATAGAATTGCCCATTGGATTTGGATTATCCTTATCATTTTTAGGCATACTGGTCTGAGCAGATGTAATCTTAATACTGAGCCACTGTGTGGCGCCGGAAAGGACAGGGATTAAAATACCTGGCCACCAGCCATTGGCTGTTGGAGGATCTGCAATGTTCAGGCCGCCAAGAAAGGTATTAATTCTTGTGATCGTCTGAACATTATCCGGATTAATGATATTGCTGCCAAATACATTCGTAAACTGCGCCCAATCGGCCGCTTTCAGATTATACAGCATATCGATAATCTTGTTCGTTGTAAATGTTTCATTTGTAAACTGCGTTACACGAATACCCAATTCCTGGATCAGTGTATTGGCCTGATTCATACCATCGGAAAATGCTAAAATTCCATTGGCCATGGGTTCGTAAAGACTGTAGACAGAATCTACATATGCAGGTATGTTATAAATAACACGATACAGGGCAAATAAAATAGGAAGCTGTATCAGCATGTACAGACATCCGCCCATCGTGCTTGTACCATATTTTTGATAAACGGCCTGAGTTTCTGCCTGCATACGGCGCATGGAAACTTCATCTTTTTTGCCTTTGTATTTTGCCTGAATTTTCTGGATTTCAGGATTCATTACAGCAGACAGCTTCGTATATTTCTGCTGTTTGATTGTCATCGGCAGCAAAATAATATTAACGATCAATGTAAACAAAATAATCGCCAGACCGATGTTCTCAATTCCAAGCATTTCGAGGAATTTATAAATGTAGTTGATGATCCAGCCAAGCACAATCGCAAACGGCTTTAAAATTCCTCCTGTCTTTGTCAAAAACAGTAATTCCAACGTGTTACCTCCTTGTTACGGCACAGGATCGTATCCTCCCTTTGAGAATGGATTGCACCTTAATATCCTCTTTATCGCTAAGAAGCCGCCTTTGATGGCTCCGTATTTTTCAATCGCTTCAATGGCATATTGTGAACATGTGGGATAATATTTACAGGTCGGATAACGCTTCATTTGGGACAAGTATTTCCTGTAAAAGCGTATCATTCCCAACATTATCCTTTTTAATAGTTCCATAAGCTTCCTGTAAAATTTAACCATATCCCATCACTTCACAATCTTATGCAGGCCGGCCAGGTGCATAAGCGCACTCTCTATTTCATGGTATCCGGCGGCCTTTCCATTTACCCTTGCAATAACTACTATATCCAGACCTCTGGAAAAACTTTCTTCATTTAAACGATAACTCTCCCGCAGTAAGCGGGTAAGCCGGTGTCTTACGACACTATTACCGACCTTTTTACTGACAGATATACCAAGCCGGTTCTTTTCCAGTCCGTTCGTCATCGCATACATCACCAGAATACGGTTCGCATACGACTTTCCTTCATCATACACATGGCGAAAATCTTTATTTTTCTTTAAAGATTCAGAAAATTTCATAGGTTAGACCTCATATCTGCCACCACCGCGCCAAGCGCGGCACAAGCGCTTAATGATGATAAAGAAAAAGGTCACATATATGCGACCTATGCTGATAATTTATGTCTTCCTTTAGCTCTTCTTGCGGATAAAACTTTTCTTCCATTTGCAGTTCTCATTCTCTTTCTGAAACCATGCACTTTGGAACGCTGTCTCTTTTTAGGCTGGAATGTCATTTTCATTATCGATGCACCTCCTTTTTTCAGCAACACCACAGAAAAATACATGTTACCATTCTCGTTTTCGCCGGGAATAATACATACCTATGGCGTAAATTAGCTAAAATATCTACTATATTATATTAGTTCACGCCCTTTCCGTCAAGCAAAACCTCACTTTTTTTTACTTTTTTAATAGCTATCCGCTGCAATTTATGGCGCCCGTTCCATTTTAGTAACTAGTTAGCCGTACATCTCAGATTTACGCAGCTAACGCTGCTAAACGCCGCCAACAAGGCTAAATCCTCGATTCAGGCTAAACGCCCTATGTCTGATGATGTAAAAACTCCGGCGCAAGCTTGCGCCGGAGTTTTTACATCATCAGACGCACGGCTGAATAGTTACCCATTTTATCCACAGCGCTGTGTGAAAAACTTATTTATACACAGGCTTAACATAACTTTATCCACAAAATGTGGATAACTTGTTAATAACTTATGGAAAACCTGTTTATAACGCTGCAAAAATCTGCAAAAAAAGACAAAATATCCACGATTTAAGCCATTTTCGAGGGATGTGAATAAGTGGGATAAGTTATCCCCAAAAAACATTTACATCAGCTTTGGTAATATATTATGTAAATTATTATAAGTCCCTGAAAATAACTTATTCACATTATCCACAGCAACGTGAACAACTTTATTCACCATTTTCAACATAATTCCATTGTAAATTTGACTCATTTGTTATAAAATGATATTTGAGTAAAACTTATAATTAGGGGGATTGTGATGATAAGCATAATTCAAGAAAAATGGGACGAAATCCTCAATAAAATGAAAATAGAATACGATATATCCCCGGCAGCCTTCAACGCGTGGATTAAACCCTTTTATCCCCATTCAGTCATTGATAATGTTGTTTACATTACCAAAAAGCTTAATGGTGATGAAGATCCGTCCGCCGTTGAACACTTAATCACTTATACAGCCAACCGATACCAGACCTTTTTTCAGGTTGCCATTTCCGAAGTTATGGACTGCCAGTTGGAAGTAAAAATCGTCACTCCGGATTCTGTAGTGGAGCATGAGCCGGTCAAACCGACGCCAGCACCGGCGCTTACTTATTCTATTAATGAAACTTTGAATCCCAAGTATACGTTTGATACTTTTGTTGTCGGTAAAAATAATGAGCTTGCACATGCGACAGCACTGGCCGTTGCCGAAGAACCCGGCGTTTATGGCAACCCACTCTTTATATATGGAGGCGTTGGCCTTGGAAAAACCCACTTAATGCACTCCATCGCCCATTATGTGCTTTCAAAAAACCCCAACAAAAATATATTGTACGTGACCAGTGAGGAATTTACCAACGAACTGATTTCTTCTATTAAAAATCAACGCAATGAGGAATTTAAGAAAAAGTACCGTGCGGTTGACATGCTGCTGATTGACGATATTCAGTTTATTGTTGGCAAAGAGAGTACACAGGAGGAATTTTTCCATACCTTTAACGCCTTATACGAAGGTAAAAAGCAGATTATTATTTCATCGGATAAACCGCCCAAAGATATTGAAGGACTTGAGGACCGTCTCATTTCCCGATTCAAGGTAGGGCTTACTGTGGACGTCCAGCCTCCCAACTATGAAACCCGTATGGCAATCCTAAACAAACGTGCGGAGCTGGATAACATACAGGTCGATCAGGAATGTATGCATTATGTAGCAGATAATATTAAGTCCAATATCCGAGAGCTGGAGGGCGCGCTCAGGCAGATCCACAATTTTTCCCGCCTGCGAAAGCTTCCAATCACTTTAGATCTTGTCAAACAGGCTTTGGAAAATGTCATTAATCCTGATGTAACAAAACCGATCACTATAGACGGCATTGTTAATATTGTTGCAGAGCATTTTAATATTACCCCCCAGGACATCCGTGGTTCCAAGCGCAGCCGTAATATCGCCTATCCACGGCAGATTACGATGTACCTTTGCCGTCATATGACAGACAATCCGCTCCAGGATATCGGGGAGCAGCTCGGCAATAAAGATCACTCGACAATTATCCACGGCATTAATAAGATCGAAAAGGAACTTGAAACCGACGAAGTATTGAAAAATACCATCGATGTTCTTCAAAAGAAAATTAGTCCGGGAAGATAAGACATAAGTTATCCACAATCACTGTGTAAAAGTTTTTCACAGAGTACAATCCTGCAAAGCCTTGAATTTACTGGCTTTTTGTGGAGAAAAATAAGTATTCACAAATCTTAAACAATAGTTATCCACATATTGTGCACATAGTAACTCCTTCTGCCATATGTTGTGGACAACTCTGTTAAAAGCCACGGGATAATCTATGGATAACTAAAAGCGGCAAAAAAGGCCATTTTCAGACTGTGGATAAAACGTCAAAAATCAACAAGCAAAATGACGGTTATACACAAACTTTTCAATACGACTTTTTTCAGCAATTATCAGGGCTTGGACCACATATCCACTTATCCACGCCCCCTACTACTACCACTGCTGAAATCTATTCTTAATTTATATATATGCTTGCACCCCGAAAGTTATTCACAATTATTTTGGCAACTATTCAACCGTGCATACGGCAGTTAGCAGCGTTAGCTGCACAATTCCCAAATGCGGCTGAATAGTTACTTAAATTTCCGAACGAAGTTATGTGCAATGCATTTATAAAGGAGTTTTTAATATGAAGATTATTTGTAAAAAAGCCGACCTTCTCCAGGGCGTAAATACTGTTTTAAAAGCTGTTCCTGGAAAAACAACAATGCCTATTCTGGAATGTATACTTATAGATACGACGGAAGGTTCAATTAAATTAACAGCAAATGATATGGAACTTGGAATTGAAACGGTGATTGAAGGCGATGTCCTTGATAAAGGAAAGATTGCTTTGGAGGCAAAGCTGTTTTCTGAAATTGTCCGCAAGCTGCCGGATAGTGAGGTTTCTATTGAAACAGATGAAAACTATAAGGCATTTATCCGCTGTGAAAAAGCGAAATTTCATATTGCCGGAAAATCCGGCGAGGATTTTGCTTATCTTCCTGAAATCGAAAAAAGCAATTTTGTTTCATTGTCCCAGTTTTCATTAAAGGAAATTATCCGCCAGACGATTTTTTCCATTGCGGATAATGAAAGCAATAAGCTGATGACCGGCGAACTCTTTGAGATTAATGGAAGTGAATTTAAGGTTGTGTCCCTGGACGGACACCGCATTTCTATAAGAAAAATTCAGTTAAAAGAGGAGTATAATCCGATTAAAGTTGTTGTTCCTGGCAAGACTTTAAATGAGGTCAGCAAGATTCTTTCCGGTGGAACAGAAGATTATGTAAACCTGTTTTTCACAGACCGCCACATTGTGTTTGAGTTTGACCAGACGGTTGTTGTGAGCCGGCTTATTGAGGGCGAATACTTCAGGATTAACCAAATGTTGTCCAGCGATTATGAAACGAAAATTTCTATAAATAAGAAAGAGCTGCAAAACTGTATCGAACGTGCGTCCCTCTTGATCCGCGAAGGTGAAAAGAAACCGATTATTATTAATATTGGCGATGGTTCTTTGGAATTAAAGATTAATTCGGTCATTGGCTCGATGAACGAGGATATTGACATTACAAAGGAAGGCAAGGATATAATGATTGGGTTTAATCCTAAATTTATCCTTGACGCACTGCGTGTTATTGATGATGAAAACATCGATATTTATTTGGTAAACCCGAAGGCTCCGTGCTTTATCCGAAATGAAGAACAATCTTATATTTACCTGATTTTACCGGTGAATTTTAATGTTGGAGGCTGATTTTTAATGCAGGAAATTGATCTTAGGGACGATTTTATTAAATTGGGACAGGCGCTTAAGGCTGCCGGGCTTGTAGACTCTGGTGTGGAGGCTAAAATCGTTATTCAGGAAGGCCAGGTGACTGTCAATGGCGCAGTGGAATATCAAAGAGGAAAGAAGCTCCATGACGGAGATATTGTAGAGTTCCATGGAGAGTCTGTAAAAATAGTAAAATAGACAGGATGTTTGAGTGTGGTTATTAAATCGCTGGAATTAAAAAACTATCGGAATTATAAAGACCTTTATATTGAATTTAGTGACGGAACAAATATTTTGTATGGCAATAACGCCCAGGGCAAAACGAATATTCTGGAGGCAATTTACGTCTGCGCCACAACAAAGTCCCACCGGGGGAGCAAAGACCGGGAGATTATCAATTTTAATACCGAGGATGCACATATATGTATGCATGTGGAGCGAAAATCTATTGTACATAAGATTGATATGCACCTGAAACGTTCTAAAACGAAGGGAGCTGCGATTGACGGGCTAATTGTTAAGAAATCCAGCGAGTTGTTTGGTGTTGTTAATGTAGTTTTTTTCTCGCCTGAGGATTTAGGGATTATTAAAAATGGTCCTTCCGAGCGCCGGCGGTTTATTGACCTTGAGTTGTGTCAGCTTAATAAAATTTATCTGCACAATTTGACGAATTATAATAAAGTGGTGAATCAGAGAAATAATCTTCTGCGGCAGCTTTCATTTTCCCCTGCGCTTAAAGAAACGCTGGATGTCTGGGACAGCCAGCTTGTTTCCTATGGGCGGCAGGTGATTTTGCAGCGCCGGAAATTTGTCCGGGAGCTGAATGAACTTATTAGGCCGATCCATGACAGGCTCAGCGGTCAGAAAGAATCTTTGAAGCTTGTTTATGAGCCGAGTGTGGATGATGAAAGCTTTGAGCGCGTTCTTGCATCTAAGAGGACAAATGATATTCGTATTAAAACGTCCACGGTGGGGCCACATCGGGACGATATTAATTTTATTGTCAATGGGATTGACATACGTAAGTTCGGGTCCCAGGGCCAGCAGCGGACTGCGGCATTGTCGCTGAAGCTTGCTGAAATAGAGCTTGTTAAGAGTAAGATTAATGATACGCCGGTACTTCTTTTGGATGACGTATTGTCGGAGCTGGACAGCTTCCGGCAGAATTATCTTCTTGAAAGCATAAAGGATATTCAGACGGTGATTACCTGTACGGGATTGGACGAGTTTGTCAATAACCGTTTCAGTATCAATAAGGTTTTCAGGGTGATCGACGGAACCCTTGAAATTGCTGAGCAGGGAAAATGTGAACAGTAACCACCGGACTGTTATAGCTTAAGTGGTAATAAGATGTTGCTGTATATTAAGTAAGCAGCAGCAATTCGATTTTAGGAGGAACATTATGAGTGAAGAATACAATGCGAGTCAGATTCAGATTCTTGAAGGGCTTGAGGCTGTAAGAAAACGACCTGGCATGTATATCGGAAGTACGTCATCAAAGGGTCTGCATCACTTAGTTTATGAAATTGTAGATAATGCCGTTGACGAAGCATTGGCCGGCTACTGTGATACGATCGGCGTCACCATTAATCCCGATAATTCCATTACTGTGGTCGATAATGGCCGCGGTATTCCTGTGGATATTCAGAAGAAAGCGGGAAAATCCGCTCTTGAGGTTGTCTTTACGATTCTCCATGCCGGAGGCAAGTTCGGCGGCGGGGGATATAAGGTGTCCGGAGGACTTCACGGCGTTGGCGCCTCTGTTGTCAACGCCCTGTCTGAGTGGCTTGAGGTTACGGTTCACCATAAGGGCAAGAAGTATTTTCAGCGCTATGAGCGGGGGAAGGTTGTCTGCCCGGTTCAGGAGCATGGCGATACGGCCCGCAGAGGAACAACGGTTACCTTTTTGCCGGACAAGGAAATTTTTGAGGAAACGATTTTTGATTTTGAGGTGCTTAAACAGCGCTTTATGGAAATGGCATTTCTTACAAAGGGCTTAAAGATTGTACTCAGTGATGAGCGCGAGGAGCCTAAAAAGGAGCGGATTTTCCATTATGAGGGCGGTATTAAGGAATATGTTGAATATCTTAATAAAAATAAAGATCCGTTGTATGAGAGCATTATTTATTGTGAAGGCACAAAGGATGATGTTTATGTTGAGGTAGCGATGCAGCATAACAGCTCCTATAATGAGAACTGCTACAGCTTTGTCAATAACATTACAACGCCGGAGGGCGGAACGCATTTGGCGGGCTTTAAAAATGCATTGACGAAAACTTTCAATGATTATGCGAGAAAGAGCCGGCTGATCAAAGATAATGAACAAAACCTCACCGGGGACGATATACGTGAGGGCCTTACGGCAATCGTCAGCGTTAAATTAGGCGAGCCGCAGTTTGAGGGGCAGACGAAACAGAAGCTTGGAAACAGCGAGGCCAGAGGGGCTGTGGACAGCCTTGTGAGCGAACGTCTGATGATTTTCCTTGAGCAGAATCCCGCGGTTGGGAAAACGATTGTGGAGAAAGCCGTCATGGCTCAGAGGGCCAGGGACGCTGCAAGAAAAGCCAGGGATCTGACCCGGCGCAAATCTGCGCTGGAAACGGCAAGCCTTCCCGGAAAGCTGGCAGACTGCTCGGATAAAGATCCGGCAAACTGTGAAATTTATATCGTTGAGGGGGACTCTGCCGGAGGCTCTGCCAAGACGGCGCGTTCCCGCGCGACCCAGGCAATTTTGCCTCTGAGAGGAAAAATTCTTAACGTGGAAAAGGCAAGGCTTGATAAAATTCTTGTTAACGCCGAAATTAAGGCGATGATTACGGCCTTTGGAACAGGTATCCATGATGATTTTGATATTTCAAAGCTGCGTTATCATAAGATTATCATTATGACCGATGCCGATGTGGACGGCGCACACATTGCCACATTGCTTTTAACCTTCTTATACCGCTTTATGCCGGCGTTGATTGAGCAGGGCTATGTCTATCTCGCCCAGCCGCCGCTGTATAAAATTGAGAAAAATAAGAAGGTTTGGTATGCTTATTCAGATACGGAATTAAATAACATTCTTACAGAAATCGGACGCGACCAGAATAACAAAATCCAGCGCTACAAGGGTCTTGGCGAAATGGATGCGGAGCAGCTATGGGAAACGACAATGGACCCGGAAAAGCGTATCCTGCTCAGAGTAACCATTGACGACGCCGAGCGCGCAACCATTGACCAGACATTCAACACGCTCATGGGCGATAAAGTCGAGCCAAGACGCGAGTTCATCGAAACCCACGCAAAATACGTCAGAAACTTAGACATCTAAGTTCACCGGTACGTCGTCTTGGAGAAAATTTATGCTTGCATAAGATTTTCTCCAAGACGACGTATCGAGGGAGCGCCGCTCTATGAGCAAGGTAGCTGCGCAGCAGCGGAAAGCGCGAAGCGCGGCTTGCGAATGGCGCGGGTGAGGTTAGATGAGAGCAAAACGCAGGGTATACGTAAGCGCGAAAGTTAAGTCCGAATGGAGGAATTGTCAAAATGGACGACAAGAGTAATATTTTCGATAAGGTTCACGAGGTCGATCTGCAAAAGACTATGGAGGATTCCTATATCGATTACGCGATGAGCGTTATAGCATCTAGGGCTCTCCCGGATGTCCGGGACGGCCTGAAACCGGTGCAGAGAAGAATTTTATATGCAATGATTGAGCTGAATAACGGCCCGGATAAGCCGCACAGAAAATGCGCCCGTATCGTCGGCGATACAATGGGTAAATATCATCCCCACGGAGATAGCTCGATTTACGGCGCATTGGTGAATTTGGCCCAGGAGTGGAACACACGTTATCCCCTTGTGGACGGCCATGGCAACTTTGGTTCTGTGGACGGCGACGGCGCTGCGGCAATGCGTTATACAGAAGCACGTTTGAGCAAGATTTCCATGGAAATGACGGCAGATATTAACAAAGATACAGTGGATTTCCAGCCCAACTTTGATGAAACTGAGAAGGAGCCGGTTGTGCTTCCGTCCCGTTTTCCAAACCTTCTTGTCAACGGTACAACGGGAATTGCGGTAGGCATGGCGACGAATATTCCGCCGCATAATCTTCGGGAAACGGTTAACGGCGTACTAAAGATTATTGAAAACCGTGTCGACAATGACAGGGAAACGGAGATTGAGGAGCTTCTTGATGTTATTAAAGGGCCGGATTTTCCTACAGGAGCTATGATTTTAGGACGCCGCGGAATTGAAGAGGCGTACCGGACCGGACGCGGAAAGATTAAAGTTCGCGCCATAACGGATATTGAGCCAATGGCAAATAACCGTCAGCGTATTATTGTCAGCGAGCTGCCATACATGGTCAATAAAGCAAAGCTGATTGAAAAGATTGCAGAGCTTGTCCGCGATAAACGGGTGGAAGGCATTTCCGATTTGCGGGATGAGTCTGACCGCCAGGGGATGCGCGTTGTTATTGAGCTTAAAAAGGACGCGAACCCTAATGTGATTTTGAATCATTTATATAAACATACCCAGCTTCAGGATTCCTTCGGCGTTATTATGCTGGCTCTTGTCAATAATGAGCCAATGGTATTAAATCTTAAGCAGATGCTTGAGCTTTATTTGCGCCACCAGGAAGATGTTGTCACAAGACGCTGCCGCTACGAACTGAGTAAGGCGGAGGAGAGGGCGCACATTTTACAAGGCCTGTTAATAGCTCTCGACCATATTGATGAGGTCATCAGCATTATCCGCTCATCTAAAAGCGTGGCGGAGGCTAAAGAGCGCCTGATTGAAAGCTTTGCCCTGACCGAGGTTCAGGCCCAGGCGATTGTGGATATGCGTCTGCGCGCTCTGACCGGCTTGGAAAGAGAGAAGCTTGAAAATGAATATAAAGAGCTTATGGCAAGGATTGAAGAGTTGAAAGCGATTCTTGGAAATGAAAAGCTGCTTCTTGGCGTGATTCGTGACGAGATTACGGTGATCCGCGATAAGTACGGCGATGACCGCAGGACTTCGATTGGTATTGATGATGACGAGATTACCATTGAAGATCTGATTAAAGAAGAAAATACAGTGATTACTATGACCCGTCTTGGCTACATTAAGCGGATGACTGAGGATAATTTCCGCAGCCAGAACCGCGGCGGCAAAGGGGTTAAGGGAATGGCGACCATTGATGATGATTTTATTGAGGATCTTATGATGACCTCGACCCATCATTATATTATGTTCTTTACCAATAAGGGCAAGGTTTACCGGATGAAGGCTTATGAGATTCCTGAGTCTTCAAGGACTGCCAGAGGAACGGCGCTTGTCAATCTGCTCCAGCTTGAGCCGGGTGAGCGGATTACGGCAATGATACCGATTAAAAATTATAGTGACGATAAATATTTATTTATGGCCACGAAGAATGGTATGGTTAAAAAGACTTCGATTATGGAATACCAGAACATTCGTAAATCGGGACTGGCGGCAATTAATTTAAGGGATGATGACGAGCTTATTGAGGTTAAGACAACGGATCATCATAATGATATTTTCCTTGTGACTAAGAATGGAATGTGTATCCGGTTTAATGAAAATGATGTACGTCCAACGGGCCGGACGTCCATGGGTGTGATCGGCATGAATCTTGACCCGGATGACGAGGTTGTAGGAATGCAGCTTGACACTCAGGGAACGTCGCTCCTTATAGCCTCTGAGAACGGCCTTGGCAAGCGGACAACAATTGATGAATTTGCTGTTCAGCGCCGCGGCGGCAAGGGGGTAAAGTGTTACAAAATCACTGAAAAAACAGGAACGGTTGTTGGTGTGAAGGCTGTGAATGAGGATAATGAAATTATGCTCATTACGACGGGCGGCATTATTATCCGTATGCCTGTGGACGGTATTTCCGTTCTGGGACGCATTACCTCCGGCGTAAAGCTGATTGACATTGATGTTGAGAAGGATATTAAGGTTGCCAGCATTGCCAAGGTGCGCCAGGATGTGGAAAAGTCTGATGAGGATGTGGACAGCCTGGAAGACGCAAAAAATGCCGGAAATAGCGCGGATATGGGCACTGACAGGAACGAGCAGCCTTTAGAATGATAATATAGAGTTATCGTTTTTAATAAACTTGTGGATAAAACCGCTGTGAAATTCGGGGTTTGTGGATTTCATGGCGGTTTTTATTTTTGAGGTGTATTGCCGCCGGTGCACGTTGAGTAATAACTGAAGCAAAGCGCAGAAAAACCCCCGATGCCTGCAGCTTTGATGATGTAAGCATCGGGGGTTTTTGAGTAACAAAAAAGTAGAAGCAGTATTTAAAATACACAGGATTCCCCGAAATCTATGTAGATATTCGACATTTTCCCGTGATACCTCTCACTTTCTCTTTAGAATCTCTGGTTTAGATATTTTTACGGAAATCCTCAAAGGAAGCTGAACGTGCAGCCACCAGATGCCATTGCTTTAGTATGTCAGGATTTTCCTCCAGATTAATCCTATCTAAAATATCTGTTGGAACAGTTCCATGCATTTGTAAAAGGTCGATAATACCGTGTCCGTTGGGGCAGGCATTTTAATCGTTCAACCTGCATTTCAACATTAAAGCGCCGTTGTGTTCCGTGTTCTTCTGCCAGGACATCCAAACGCACACTGTGATAGTTTGGATGATAAAACAAAGCCTTTTCAGTGATGACAGTAACATGTAAAACCTTCATGTCCAGAGCTATTTCTATGAATCTCCGGCATTTTTCTGAGTCCGCCATGACGGCGGCGAACATAAATGAGTCTTTAATAGTTAATTGATAAAAAGCTTTGGAAATGTTCAGTCAGGTCTGCGCACTTGCTGCGCTGACCGTCAGAAAATGAAACAGGAGTGTAAAAATCCTATCGCCGTAGGCGATTTTTAATGGTTTTTGCTTGTAACAGTTCAGCAAGGCTGAACTGTTACAAGTCTTTTGCCATTTTTTAATTCCTCCATAACGAGGAATCCTATGTACTGATAGTATACAAGACAGGTACTTTTAGGGTCAAGTACCTATAATATATGCGTTTAGATTTACTTGTGCGGGCAACTAGCCAAAGTCGAACTCGCTTGATCTTGGCGACTGCTAAGAGGGGCGCTAAGTACCAGTGTTGCTAAGTGCTGACCGAAGCCATTTAAGGCATTAGCAGAACGGCTCCTATTTCCCATTTTGGGGAACGGCTCCCATGCCTTGAAAAATCCCTTGGGTGCGATTAAAATACTTTTATTAAGATATGTGAAGCAGGCACGGTACTATCTGGCGTTCTTACGTGGCGGGCGGAGCCGCGAGCTGCGTGGTACGAAAGTTTACTTTGATACTTAGTCAAATATATTCAGTCACAAACAGGGAGGTTAATGACAATGGAATCGAAATTATATTCAGGAAAGATTATGGATGTACATACACATTTTACAATTGAAACGACGAGGTATGCACAGGATGCTGGAAAGCTTGGCTATACGGTCGAGAATAAAGGCATTGGTGAACATGTAGCCTTTATGGATCAGGCGGGGATTTCTTATGCGATTCTTAGTTGTCCAACACAAAAATTTTTGGAGGACAAAGAAAGGTGTGCAGCGTATTGCCGTCAGGTCAATGATACGGGGGCAAATATTTCCCGGCAATATCCAAAGCGCTTTGGATTTGCGGCAGCGCTGCCCCTGCCCTGGGTTCGGGAAGCTAAAAATGAGATGGAAAGGGCTGTCTGTGAGCTTGGCGCAAAGGCTGTGTGCCTGTGCAGTAATTATAATGGATATTATCTTGGAGCGCCGGAGTTTGATGAAATTTTTGAACTTTTAAACAGACTGGGCGTTCCGGCCATACTTCACCCGGCAGCGCCTGTGGTTTATCCAACGTCTCCGGTTACGGGGAAAATTTTGCCGATGTATGAATTTATTACAGATACGACCCGGACAGTTCTGGATGTGTTTGCATCGGAAACTTTGGTACGTTATCCCAATGTGAAGCTTGTAGTTCCTCACAGCGGGTCCTGTCTGCCGATGGCGATTGACCGGTTCCGGGGAATTATGAGTGTGACCGGAAGAACGGTGGAAATTCCGACAGATCAGCTTTACTTTGATCTGGCCTGTGATTCCTTTCCAAATGGCGTACCGATTTTGCTGACACTGACAGATGCATCCCATATTTTATATGGCACCGATTTTCCGGCTATACCGGAGCCTGCGCTTAAACGGCATTTACATAGTGCAAAGACATGCCCGCAGCTTGAGGGGAGCTTTGAGGAAGTGTTTTGGAAGAATGGGGAAAAATTATTTTGTGGTTATGCAAAATGCAAAAATAAATCCTTCCAAAACGCATAACCATAGTCATATTAACTATGATAATATAAATGCATGGAAAAACCGTTAAAGGAGGAGTAAAAATGACGAAAACATTGGACGAACGTATGGCCATTGTCAAGGATATTCTGTTCGGTCAGCCGGGAATGTTGATGACAAAACCTTTGAAGGAAGGCACCCTGAAAAATAAATGCATTGAAGGCTGCTGTACAGGTTATACGTTTGAGGTGGACAACTTAAGCTACCGGGGGATATGGGTATCAACACTTGAAGGAATAAAAATTAAGGTTGACGGCGAGGAGGTTCCCCAGGAGGACATTATGGTATGCCTTAAGGGAATGAAATTCCCGGTATGCGACCTTGGCGGGCATACAGAAGTGTTCTGGGGAGCCAGAGATAAATGTGTCGTTAATGTCAATAAGGTCGGCGGTCTTTCAATCGGAGAACATAAAATTGAAATTGAAATATTAAAACGGGCGGATTTCGGACATTCTTACGGGGAAGCTGAGGAAGGCTACGAAAATGCTACAGAGTTCCACAAGCCGGAAGTCATTATAGACGAAGCAGTTTACACGATTTAACCAGGGGGTGGAAGTGATGGGAAAATTAAAACATAGTATTACATTATATGGCTTTGGCTATAACTATATGAGAGGGGAATATTCCCTTGAGGATGTCCTTAAAAAGACAAAGGCGTTGGGGGCCGACGGCTTTGAGATTGTAGCGCCTCAGATGGTTGAAGGACATCCGAATCCAAGCGAGTATTGGATGGAATCCTTTAAGGATCTTTATAAAAAATACGATTTGACGCCAGTATGCTACAGCATTTACATTGACAGCGGAAAGCACAAGGGCCGTTTCCTCAATGAAGCGGAGCGTTTGGCCGGAACAATTAATGAAATGGAATATGCAAAGCGCATGGGATTTTCCGTTGTGAGAAGCCAGGATGCATTGCTTCCTAAGACAATGGAAAAGCTTCTTCCTTATGCTGAGGCGTTAGATCTTCATCTGGCAATTGAACTCCACGGGCCTTATTCGCCATCCACTCCGGTATTCCAGGAATATGCAGAGCTTTTTGAAAAGAAAAATTCAAAGCACCTGGGCGTTGTTATGGACTATTCTGCATTTTCATCCGGCCCTCCTGCGACCATTCTGGATCAGTTCCCTGACGATGTGTGCCACAAGGAAGTGCTTCACAAGGTAAGAAAACTGTTTACCACAACGGAAATCCCTGAGGAGGAGCTTGTGAAAATGATTCTTGATGAAGGCGGCGATGCGGTGGATGTACTGATTGCCCAAAAGAAGATTTTTACAGGGCTTAACGAAAGCGGGAAAATGGGAACAATTTATTACCGTACTCATCCCGACTATGAAGGTTTTGGCAGGCTGTTAAAGTGGTCGCAGTATATGCATGGAAAGTATTGGCATGTGGGTGAGGATTTAAGCTGTGATGAAATTGATTATCCGGGCTTTGTAAAAATTATGAAGGAGGAAAATTATCAGGGCTTTATTGCGTCCGAATATGAGGGGTCAAATATTTCACCGAAATATAAGGACGAGGATCAGCTTGCACTACATATTAAAATGCTTGACAAGCTATGGAACGAATAGCTAAAGGTATATTGTTTATCCAGGGGTTAACCAATTAAAATAATTTTCCAGGAGGAGAAGCGGATGAAAAAAAGTAATATTATTTCTATGTCAATGGCATTAATGCTGGGGGTTTCACTTGTGGCAGGCTGCGGCAATTCGGAGGGCGGACAAAGCCAGGATGCAGGGGCAGCAGGAACAAAGAGCAACACCAGTGTGGGAACCGAAGGAAATGAGGATACCGGTTCTTCCTCGTCGGCTGCAGCTTCCTCATCGGATGAAGATATGGCGGAGATCAAAATGGTTTATATGCCTTTGGGAAGTATGCCAAAGGGGTTGCAGGAAGTTGAGGACGCCATTAATGAAATTACAGAGGCAGAAATAAATACTCATGTGGATATTGAAATGATTGAGAGCGGAAGCTATGACCAGCAGATTGGTCTTATGATGTCTTCCGGAGAAAAGTTAGACTTAATGCTGACATTGCCGATTGGTTCCTCATCTTATAATAATATGGCAAACCAGAAGCAGTTTATGGATATTTCCTCCCTGCTTTCGGAATATGGCCAGGGAGTTCTTGATACGGTTGGAAATCTCATTGAGGCGACAACTGTCGACGGAAAAATTTATGCAGTGCCGACTTACCGTACACTTGTGACAAGCGCCTATATTGTTATGCGTACCGATGTTCTCGAGGACCTTGGACTTCTTGAAAAAGCCCAGAATATGACGTCATTTACAGAGTATGAGGAAATACTTGAAGCTATTAAAAACAGCGACAAATGGGGCAATCTGGCAGGTATAGTCAACTCGGATGTGGACGGTCTGTGCCTTCCTCTGGCAGGCTCTTATTTAGGTGTTGATAATTTTTCAGACGCCTCATCTTATGATCAGCTTGGAGATTTGAATAAGATCATTGCCGTAGATCCATCGGGAAGCGACGATACGGTTAAGATGAATTTTGCTACAGAAGAATATAAGGCAATGATTGATAAAATGCACGATTGGTATGAAAAGGGCTATGTTTATAAGGATGCTGCGACGACCGAAGATCCCGCCGAGGTTTTGATTAAAAACAATGTGGGCTTTAGTTATTTTGTAGAAGGTGAGATCGGTATTGAAGCATCAAAAACAGCCGCCTGCGGTATGCCAATGACTTGCGTGAAGATTGAAACGCACCCGATTTCTACATCAAGCTGTACAAAATTTGTATGGGCGGTTCCAAACAATGCGACCGAACCAGAAGCGGCCGTCAAATTTATGAACATGATGTATACGGATTCCCGCATTGAAAATCTTCTTGTATGGGGAATTGAGGGCAGAGATTATCAGGTGAAGGACGGCGTAGCCACATTTGTGGATGGACAGGACGCCAACAGCGTCGCTTATCAGACAGCAGACTTTATGTTTGGCAATCAGTTCCTTGCGCTGCCATGGGAGGGCCAGAGCGCTGACTTCCGTGACATTGCTAAGGAAGAAATGGACAGCGCGTCAGAATCCAAATATCTTGGCTTCTCCTGCGATACCTCCAACATTCAAAATCAGCTCTCAGCGATTGCTAATGTCATTGCCGAGTACGGCCCGTCTTTGGAATCGGGTATTGCCGAGGAAGGTACTTTGGATGAATTTATTGAAAAATTAAATTCTGTAGGTGCTCAGGACATTGTTGACGAATATCAGACGCAGCTTAATGAATGGCTGGCTGATCAGCAATAAATTAAATGAAAGAGGACGTTAAAAGTAAAAAATTTCCGGGGAAGCTGCGGCTTTGAAAATGCCGCAGCTTCCCCCGTTTTGGATAGACGCTTATTTCTTTTGCTGATCGGATTCCGATGTCTGATGAGTATTTTCTGTTTCTTCATTATTGCCGTTATTTTCTGAAGTTTCCAGAGATTCTGTTTCGGTATCCGATTCCGGAGATTTCGTTTCATCATCTGTCGGATTTTCGGATTCATCAATGGCCCCCTGGTTCTTCTCATTATAAACAACAATATATTTGGAAAACTTGTCCGTAGAAACGGTCACTGTATCGCTGTTCTCATCCTCATCTGCTAAAAGCTCTGCCTGGCCTTCATGGAGGCGGATAACGGCATATTCCCGTCCTTCGCTGCCGTTTTGCCCGACATTAAAGGACAGTGTAATTGGTTTTAATGTATTTGTTACCGCTATGGCGTCTGCGCTGCCAATCTGTTTATAGATATTAATATCATATACTTTATCGATACTTCTGCCGCTCGCAGCGTTTTCAACCATTTTCTGTTCATCGGCTGTTACTCTCACCGAATTGGAAAAAATTATCGACGGTTTAAAAGCCTCCTTAAACTGCGCATAAGGCGGCTTTCCGTGACTGCCGCAGAAAGCCGCCTTGCCTTAAGCCGGATTCACTCAGGGCGCTTTAAGCGCCCGAATGAATCCGGTTGTAAACTTTAATGAACCGTCCGAACTCTTCCACAAACAAAGGAACGCTGGCGTTTGGGCTGTTTTTGTTCCATATAAGATTGGTATTAATGAAAACATCCGGGTTAGAGATACGGATAATTTTTATTTTTGAAGGCGTATACCGGAATACCGGTTCGGACAATATGGAAATTCCAGCTCCGGTGAGAACCTTTAGAAACAAATCTTCGGTGCTGCTGGCTTCAATACATGGATTGTATACGGCGTTGTATTTTGAAAAAAGCTTTTCAAAATATGGGATAGAGCACAGATTTTCTTTCATACTCAGATAAACCATAGGAAGGCCGGACAATTCTTCAATAGAAACTTCGGCTTTTGAAGCCAGCGGATGTTTTTCCTCGGCAAAAACATAAAAATTATTTTTAAAAAATGTTTTGTAGCCAATATTGGGAGAAGTATTTTCTGTCCAGTCGAGCATAATTGTAATATCTGTTTTATTTTCCTCAATAAACTTTTTCGTCTGGGGGCCAGGCTCTTCAATGTTCATATGAACCTTTATATCCGGGTATTTTTTATTAAATTCCGGCAGAAAGTCATAAATAAACAGAGAGCTTAATGTATAAGAGGCTGTAATTTCAATTTCCCCCAGTGCGCCATCCTTTGACATTTGTACATGTTTCATGGCTTTCTGATATTGAAGGACAACCTTCTCCACATCTTCTGAAAAAATTTTCCCGATCGGCGTCAGCGCCACAGAGTGTTTGCTCCGGGTAAACAGCGCTACGCCAAGCTGGCTTTCAAGATTTTGAATATGACGGCTTAAAACAGACTGGGATATATAGAGCTGATCCGCCGCCTTGCTGTAATTCAGGCATTTTGAAAGTATGATAAATTCATTAAGCAAATCGATATCCATTATGTAAATCCCCCTCTAATACAGCTTTTATTTTGGATTACGGTCAATAAAACGCGTCTGATATTTAGAATAGACAATTTTTTGTTCCTTGTAAAGCCCGTGATAACCAGACATCATATAGCTGACAGATACGGCCACGAGATAGTAGGGCATACCCTGGAAGCCAAACAGCTCAAAGCCGATGAACAGCGATGTTATGGGGCAGTTTGTGACGCCGCAGAATACGCCGAGCATACCGCAGGCTGCGCTTAAGGAAAGGGGCAGGCCAATGAAGGGGCCTGCAAGGCTTCCAAAAGTCGCCCCGATAAAAAAGGAGGGAACAATCTCTCCGCCTTTAAAGCCAGCGCCCAGGGCCAGGCTTGTAAAAACCATTTTTAACAAAAAGGCCTCGGGCCGCGCGCCATCGTGGAAAGATTTTTCTATAACATCCATACCAGCGCCCATATAATCCGTTGTCTGAAAAATGAATGTCAGTAATATAATCAGCCCGCTGGACACAAGGATTCGGATAAATGGGTTGGAAAAATGCTTTTTAAACAGCTTTCCAAAGCCACGGAGCATAAGGCAGAAGGCGGCGCTTAAAATACCGAAAAAAATGGACAGAAAGATCATTTTTATAAAATGCTCCACATTAAAATCCGGAATAATTGATACATAAAAGGATTCGGATATAACGCCTAAGCTTTTGGAAAATATGCTTGCAATGAGCGACGCAAAAACGCAGGGAACAAGCGCTGAGTAATGCATAATACCAATGCTTATGACTTCCATGGCAAAGATCGCAGAAGCCAGGGGAGTTCCGAAAATCGCGGAAAAACCGGCGCTCATACCGCACATAATAACGATATGGCGGTCCTCCGGATTGACTCTTAAAAGCTTTCCAAGCTGGGCGGATATACTGCCGCCCAGCTGGAGCGCCGCGCCCTCCCGGCCTGCGGAAGCGCCGAAAAAGTGGGTCAGAAAGGTGGCAATAAAAATCATAGGGGCCATACGTCCGGGAATTTTTTCATCCTTGTGGATCGCAGCCAGGACAACATTTGTACCAAGATCATTTTTCATAAAATGGTAAAGCGCCACAATAAGCAGGCCTCCAATAGGAAGCCCTAAAATCACCTGTGGATGGGCGGTTCTGAAATTTGTGGCAAAGCTCAGGGCATAATAAAAAGCCGTGGCTGCGGCGCCTACAACGATGCCTGTGAGCGTTCCGAATAAAATCCATTTAAAAAGTATTCTAAGCCCGAAAATGGATGTATAAGTAAGATGACGAATCCGCCGAAGTATCTGGCGCACTTAGGTTCTCCTCCCTTATATTCCGGCATTACGTCCGCAGGAAACTTTCATGCCGCGTACAGCGCGGCTCCGTTTTGCAGGAAAGCCGGATGACAATATGCTTAAGCTTGTGAATAAAATAAGTCATTATAAATATATAATAGCATAGAAGAACTTTTCCGTCACATCTTTTTAAAAGTAAAACTTCATACTGCGCTGTGAGCAGATCTACCACGGAAAAAGCCAGATAACTCCTTGCCTGTGCCAGTCATCCAGGATTTTATAGAAAAATTGTTGATGACTGCAAAAGAATATATAATATAAAAAGTTTTTGTTCTATGGCTGCAAAAACTTGAAAAAAATCGTAGATTATTGTATAATGACTGCAAACAGAGGTGATATTGTGATTCAAAGAAATGAATATTTAGAAAATCTGATAAGCTTTAAGGATAAGCAGCTTATAAAGGTCGTTACGGGAATCCGGCGCTGCGGAAAATCGACTCTTTTTGAACTTTATCAGGATTATTTACGTGCTCATGGAATAGGGAATGATCAAATCAGCGCTTATAATTTAGAGGCCGGCGAATACGTGGATGTTACAGACAGTAAAGCATTATTTCAACTGGTGAGCAGTCATCTTGTACAAGATAAAATGAATTATATTTTTCTTGATGAAGTGCAGCGCGTTGAGGACTTTCAGAAAGCTGTGGATGCCCTGTTTATTAAAAAAAACTGCGACATATACATTACCGGCTCTAATGCCTACTTGCTTTCCGGGGAATTAGCAACCTTATTATCAGGAAGATACGTGGCGATAAAAATGCTTCCACTTTCATTTAGTGAATACGTTTCGGCTCGGGAAGACGGTGCTGCCCGTGAGATTATGTACCAGGATTATATTCATAACAGTTCCTTTCCATATACTCTGGCACTGCAAAAGGTGAAAGATATTCGTCAATATCTGGAAGGGATTTATGATTCTATCGTATTAAAGGATATTATTGCGCGCAAACGTATTTATGACACGGACATGCTTAAAAGCGTGGTTCGTTTTCTGTTTGATAATATCGGAAACTTATGCTCTACAAAAAAAATTGCCGATACGATGACATCGGCAGGAAGAAAAATTACGGTTCACACCGTTGAAAATTATCTCGAGGCATTGACTGAAAGCTTTGTTTTTTATAAAGTCGGGAGATATGACATTAAAAGAAAGCAATATTTAAAAACCGGCGATAAGTATTATGCCGCTGATATAGGACTTAGATATAGTGTCCTCGGAAGTAAAAAAGCCGATGACGGACACATTTTGGAAAATATTGTCTATCTGGAGCTTTGCCGCCGGGGATATGAAGTCTATATCGGCAAAGTGGGAAGTGCTGAGGTTGATTTTATCGCCATCAATGAAGAGGGAGAGGAATATTACCAAGTGGCTTATACAGTAAGGGATGCGGATGGAAAAACTTTAGACCGCGAGCTTGAACCTCTGGATGCCATTAAAGATCATAATCCCAAGTATTTGCTCACTATGGATTATGGGCCGATAATATCTCACAATGGAATTAAACAGATTTATGTCCTGGATTGGCTGTTGAAATCATAACTCGAAAAATGCCCCGCCGGGTCAAAGGCGGGGCAAATACGGCTGCTACATCGGGCGAATATGCCTGCTACATCGGGCAAATATGCCTGCTACATCGGGCGAATATGTCTGTTACATCGAGCTAATATGGCGTTTGCAGCGTGTTTACAGAGGAATAAATCCTGCATTTACAGCGAATGAGAATCCTCCCAGAACTTTTTTTCCAGAATCTCATCATTAGTATATTCTTCTAGCATATGGGTCATGCAGCATTTTGCAATGTTTAAGGCGCGCTTCGGCTCAGGAATGGTGTAGAGATACCTGCCGTTTTCGACACCGATACCGTACCATAAGCGGATGCGCATTTCCCGGCCATATTCTGTTTTCCTGTGATAAAACACAATCGTGTTGCGCTCAAGACGGTCAGGGAAGGGGCTGTCCAGGTTGTAGCCGATTGCAGTTGTTCCGTTAATCTGTATGCAGTCTGGGTCATTTTTTTCAATATCTTCAAAGCTCATGCCAAGATCTTCTACCTGAACCTGTCCGGCAAACTTCATATTCATTCTTCCAAAACCGAAGTCTTCCATACAGCCATTTTCATAGGCAAAATAGTGAGCCTTCGGATGCCAGATTTTATAAAACAGGTTGTCACAGTCGGCGAAATGCTTATTGTAATAATCCACCATGTCATCGGTGCGCCCTTCCTGGCGGATGAGCGCCGCAGCGTAGGTGACGCCGCTTGGCAGGACGCAGTAGCCGTTTTCGATGTCACAGTGTCCGGTATTATTCATAAATTTTCCGTAATCCTTCATTTCAAAGGCTTTGGATGCATCCATAGGGCCGCTTTGAACCGTTTTTTTCAATGCTTCCGGCAATGGCCGTACCTCCGGCTGATAATACCGGGCATGGGGATGTGCCTTTTCATGTTCTGTCAGTTGGGTGGTCAGTTCCCGCAACTGTTCATTACTGAGCGCGCCAAAAGGCACTCCGCAGTCCTTTGGAAATAACATAGGATGATTTTTTGTGTAAAACATAATTGTATTCATTTCCTTTCTTCAAGAATTTTCCGGTTTTTTTCAGCTTCTTTGTTGGTCATGTCAATCAGCCCAACGCACAGGGCGGCGAGGGCGACAAAGACAATGGGCGCCAGGTTTGTTAAAATGTTAAGCCCCTTTAATGTGGACGCGCTCTGAGTCACATTGGGAATGTAGCCGATGACGCCAAGCAGGGCGGTAGAAATAGCGCCGCCGACAGCGATTCCGATTTTTGTTCCAAGGCCGAGCATGGAGTACATAATGCCGTCGGAGCGCGTTCCTGTATGAACCTCCTCACGGTCGGCCAGCTCTCCGTTAATACTGTAAAGAACTGCCGGCGCAAAGTTGGAAATCCCCATTAAAATACTTCCTATGTAAGTCATAGCAATGCCATGAGGCCCCGCAAAAAATACGATTAAAAGGGAAATGGTCTGAAGCGCATAGGACATCAGGCAAACGACCTTTTTATCCCAACGTTTTGTAAGGAAAGGAACAATAAATTGTACCAATATCGTAAATAAATTATAGCACATTAAAACAGAGGCCATCATTTCAGCATTTCCGACATAGTAGATGAAATAATAAGATAAAACGCCCATGCGCCCGAGAATGGAGCCTGCAGTGAAAATGCCGTTGATCGTCAGCAGCAGGACATTTTTATTTTTTATGACATACAAAAAGCTTTCCCGCAGCGTGGGCGTACTGGCTGTTTTTTGTACACGGACACGTTCCTTGCAGACAAGGCCGCCAAATAAAATGCAGGCCATGCCAATGAACGCGAAAATGATGTTTGTGTATAAATAACCGCTGGCAGAGGATGTACTTCCGTGGCCAAAATAAAGAATCATCGGCATGGCGATAGCTCCGAGGATTAATCCGGTAATACCGCTCCCCATTTGCCTGAGCGCATTAAGCTGAACTCTTGTCTGGGAATCCCGGGTCATTACATTGACAATGGAACCTTCACTGATACTGACAGCGGTATAGGACATGCCGCAGAGAATATAAGTTACAGCGGTATAGGCAATGGCCGTGCCGCCGGATGCCCCGGTTTTTGAAAGTGTTAATATACTTGTCAGGGCAAGCACAGGTGCGGCAAAAATCAGATAAGGCCGGTATTTTCCAAAATGCGTGTTTGTTTTTTCTGCAATCACTCCCATCATCGGATCGTTGACGCCGTCCCATATTCTGGCGACAAGCATGATTGCGCTGGCAACGAAGGGAGTAAGGCCCACAACATCTGTATAAAATACTGCAAGATAAGTGCTGATCATTGTCCATACAAACTGCAGGCCGACTTCAAGGGAACAGTAACCTGCTCTGCGTATTATGGCTGTGACCTTTCCCGGGAAACATGAATGAGACGGATTTCGTTTGGCTCCATATCAAAATCCAGATGCAGCGTATGTGAAACAACATGTTCCACAGTTGTCGTAAGCTTTGGAATACAGCGTTTTTGCAAATAATTAACATCGTTGAAGGTTAATTCATTGGGATAGCCCATTTCCTTCCAGAGCCCGATTAAATTTCCGAAATGCTCATTAATGATACGGTGTTTTTGCGTATACCTGCCATTTGTCAGATCGTTAAGCCTTATATTTATGGAACGCTTTTCCATATCCTCCATGTAGTCCATATAATTTTGCGCTGTGATTTTTTCCTCGGGTGTATGAAAATATTGCGGCCCTGGTTTTTTATAGTTATGGCAGAGAATCCAGAAATCGTTTTCTGCATCGGCAGTGATTAACGTATTTTCTGTACGTGCCAAAAGCTCACTACCCATATGGTTTAAAAAATTAAAAGCGTAATAACTGGGCTTTAAAAGCATGTGGCGGGTTAAAAGCCCGGTGCCGCCGAATAATATATTTTTTGTGTCATTATATTCCGCAAACAGGTCAGTTCCGTTCCAGTAGGCTAAAAGATCGGCCTGGCCAATAATATTGATACAGTTTTTGACAATGTAGGCGGCCTTAAAAATACTGTCATTGAGCATATTGCGGTTCGATACGGAAAATCCCCATTCTGAAATATGGCGTTCGACATTTTCACCGGATTCCTTGCGGATATGGGAAAGCCGGATATGATTCTGCATTTTATTAAGCTGCCCGCATTGGTATTCAAGATAATCATCCCGGGAAAAGCACTGGCCTTCCGGTATGTCCAGTGCTTTTGCAGCTTTTTGCGGATAGTCATTGGGATAACTGTAAATGCTTATAAAATCCAGACGGCGTAAAACCTCCGGCATCTGGTAAAGAGGCTCGGCCATATCTCCAATACCGCCGATTTTAGCCTTTGGGGCATATTTTTTTATGACATCATAAAGCATACAAAACCAGTCTTCATATTGTTTCTTTGCATTTTTAGCCGGGGCCTCATAATCATACCAACATTCAAAATACCACTGATTCACTTCATCCTTCCCATATCTTCGGCTAAAGTGGTCGATAAAATGAAGGATAAAGTTTTGATAGTCACTATTTTGTACTAGGAGCTTCGGGTAACGCTCCTCTGTAAGAATGTTATTTGTTCCCCTTAAAATCCGGGCTGGCTTATTCCCAAGATCCAGATAAATGTGCAGGCCATTTTCAATGAGAAAATCAAAAATACGATCCAGCCTGGAAAAATCGAAGGTGAGCTGATGTTCCTGATATTTAATCATTTGCAGATCCGGCGCATCAATATTCCATAGACGGGTGTATAAAAAGCCAAGCTCCTTCTTTAAAAAAAGGACATGTTTTTGAAAATCGGACCGGGCAAGCAAAGCGATCGCCCCCACGTTAATGACCTTGCTCCAGCATTTATTATATTTTTGCGACTTGCCGGCGGCAGAGCACACGACCGGTACATATCCATCCGCTTCTTCGTCTTTTGTAACATCCAGCTTTAAATATTTGCGCAGGGAGATTTTAGCATTTTGCAGGGAGGAATGACTTTGGTGAACCATATATTTCATTTCGTTCCGGTATTTGGACGGCGATGTTCCCATAACCTGGTTAAAGCTTTTATAAAATGCTGTGAGATTTGGAAAACCGCAGTCCATGGCAATCTGGGCGACACTTTGGCTCATATTTTGCACAAGCATGTCCTTGGCGCGCTTTAAGCGGAACTGATTGAGATAATCTAAAAAATTAACGCCAAATAATTTTTTGAAATACCTGGACATGTAAACTGTGGAAAATGCATAGCCTGAGCTAAGTCCTGAAGCTTTACCGGATAGAAATAATTTTCTTCGATAAATTTCAAAATCCGGTTCCTGCGCCGCTGTTCCTCAGAACAAAGAGCTGTGTCTTTTTCTGTGTAAAAATAGGCGAGATGATAGAATAGCTCATAATAAGCCGATTGGAGTAAAAGCTCGTCCATTTTATCTTCTGAAAGATAGAGATTCATTATTTTCCGAAGCAGTCGCCGTGTTTTTTGATTTTCCGAAGTTTCTTTTCTGGACATCTGTGCGGTGCAGCAAATCAGCTCCGGCTCGGAATACATACCTGCAATGGCGTGATTGACATGGATTGTCATATAAAGGACTTTTTCTGATGCGGTGAAGGTGTGGCTCTGATTTTTTTGCACAACAAAGAAATCGTCTTTAAATACCGCAAAGGTCTGATTTGCAGACGTACATTGCATTTTCCCTTCAATTACATAAAAAAATTCCATAAATGCATGTTCATGGGGAAGTATCTGCCTTTCTTGTCCAATTTTAAGCTCCATTAATGATTCATTCATAGTATATCCTTCCAGGTCACAGGTTTTGTGCCTTACGCCGCGAATTAACGGGGACAATTCAGCATAGCTGTTACAATTAGCCCGGCTGTTCCATTTAGCACGGCAGCGGCGGCCGTATGCCGGGAACGCAAGGCGCTTTTGGTTTTATTATAAGGGAAGGGGAGATGTTTGTAAACGGATATGACCTATAAGGAACGGGGGGATATTTGTAAGGGAAAGATTTTGTCATTGCTATAAAAAGCTGCGGCTTCCCTGATTGGAGAACCACAGCTTTTATCTAAAAGTTACTGTTTTCTGGCCTTAATCTGTTCACGTATATGATCTGCCTCTTTATCAGTCATTCGCCAGAGAAGACATGCGGCAGCAGCAAGGAAACATATAATCGCTGGGATTAAATTAACTGTGATATTGATTCCGCGAAGTGTTTCTGCCGTTTGCTGGGCATTAGCAACATAACCCATAGCTCCAAGAATAACTACGCCGACAGCGCCGCCGATAGCATTTCCGAGCTTTGTTGCAAGTCCGTAGGTTGCGTAGGCTGTTCCGTCTGTGCGTACGCCGGTTTTTAATTCCATATAATCAATGGAGTCGGCAACCATGGACAGTGACAGCGGCATAGACATACTGAAAATACCAAAAATAAAGCATCCTGCGATGACCATGGGTATATTATCAAATGGCGCCATATAAATAATTAAGAGAGATATACCCTGTACGGCCATAGAAAGCATCAGCAAATTTCTTTTGCCTGTAATTTTTACAAGTGAGGGAATAAAGAAGGACACAATAATTCCCATGACTGAGGGAATCGTGGTGATTACAGCCATTAACCCCATATCGCCAAGACAGTAAGTAACATAAAATGAGAGGACAGACATTCTTCCCATAAAAAATGTCATACTTAAAACGGTAATTAAGGTAACAATCATTAAATATTTATTTTTTACAAGGTTAAGAAATGTTTCTTTAAACGAAAATTTGTGAATTTCCTCCCGAGCGGACATGATGTTTTCTTTGGATGTAAAAAATACGGCAAGGAACATCGGGATAGAAATAATCGCGTAAATCAATGCTGTTATAAAATAGCCTGTGCTGTCGGCAGCGGCGGCGTTTTCTGCAGAAAATTTTAAAAGGATGGCCGCGGAAAATGCGTTGACAACAAGCCTTCCGATTTGCATGCCAATATTTCGGGAAGAATTAATCTGATTTCTCTGATTGGAGTCTTCGGTCATAACGGAAACCAGAGCGCCATAAGGAATATTGACCAATGTAAATAACATTCCGGCAATGATATAGGTGACGGTAGCCCAAATAACACCCGCTGCAGAATCGCCGCTGAAAGGATGTGTAAAAGTAAGTACGGAAAAAACGGCAAGAGGCACGCAGCCGAAAGCGATATATGGCCTGAAACGTCCAAATTTTGAACGTGTTCTTTCGGCAATGGCTCCCATAATAGGATCGTTGACGGCATCCCAAATACGTGCTCCCATCATAATTGCGGATATGACAACAGGAGCCAGGCCAACAACGTCCATGTAAAAAATAGTCAGATACGAGCCGACAAAGGACCATACAAACTGAGACGCTAAATCTCCAAGCCCGTAGCATATCACTGCGGTACGTGTCGCAACTTTTGCATTTTTCATCAGATAATACCCCCTTGTTTAGACAATTAGATTATTTTTGTGCTTCATTATGAGTAAATATTTTGATAAATTAATTATAGATACAATTATTGTAATTACAATGTATGATATAAACTAATTTATGGACAACAGTCACTTAAGAAATGGTGAAGGGATAGGGGGAAAGGTTTTATGGAGGTCGTAGGAGTTGGAAAAACATCCAGGTATTATAAATTTTTCCCTGAACATCAGCACAAATATTGGGAAATTATGTTGAATACGGAAGGTTCAGGGATTGTAACAATAGAGAAAAAGAGATATAGATTTGAACCGGGAAGTATTGTTGTGATTCCTCCATATACGCCGCATTTTAAAGCGTCGCTCAATGGCTTTCAAAATATATGTATGTTTGTTAAGGATATGGAGTTCAAGGATGGTATATATTTTAAAAATTTAGATAAAGATCAATATATAAATGGCCGCCACATTTTGGAAATGGCTTTGTTTTATTACACCCAGAGTCCTGAACGGTTTTACAATCAGCGTATTGTAGCCTCTTTGGGAGATACTCTATATTGGTTCCTTTTAAATTTATATGATGAGATCCTGGATTGGGATACCCGGGTAAAACGCGTTGTGAAACAAATGTATAAAAATATTTCTAATCCGGAATTTGATCTTAAAGAAGTTCTGGATAAAACAGGGTATAATAGAAATTATTTTCGCAGGCTTTTTAAAGATCAGACAGGAGATTCGCCGCTGTCCTATTTTAATATGCTGAAAATTAATTATGCAAAGTTTTTGATGAATCAGGACAGAGCGTGTCCGATTAATGAAATCAGCAGGAACAGCGGCTTTAAAGACCCTTTATATTTTAGCAGAATTTTTAAGAAAATTGAGGGAGTAAGCCCAAGTGAATACTTTTATAGGAGAGAATGTACAGCTACTATGCCTGTTTACTTAGATACACAAAGGCCTCTTTGCGGAAACAGGTGAACCAGGCCGTAGCCTGCTGAGGGATATTCGTTCCCTGCGGCAGTTTTGTAAACGAAATGCATTAATTTATAAATGCCGCCTGAACCAATGATTCAAGGCGGCATTTTTTATTTCTAAAAGGAGGGAGAGGGGATGTTTGACACATCCCCCGGTTATGAAAATGAAAAGATTTATATAAAAGTTAATAACAATAGAGGGAGGATGTTTATTAACTATGGCTTTATTATAAAAGGATTTTGTGTTCAATTTGTGGCTATCCTATAAAACAACGGTGAATAAAATCTGAAGAAAATTTAAAAAATGTTTATAAATTGTAAAATATGGCATGGAATGTTTCCTAGCGGAAGATTTCGTTCTTAGTAAAACGAATACATCATATTTGGCTGGATCGTTGATTGAAGAAATTTTCATCGCAACTATTTAGCTATCATCCCGGATTTTGACAGACTGTTAAAATTCATGTATGATTAGAACAAAAAGAGTTTTGATGCTGGGGTTAGGAGGCGTAAAGAGTGGCCTATGTGAGAAAAAGAGTGATTGTGTACGGTTATGTCCAGGGTGTGGGGTTTCGGTATTTTGCAAAAATGAACGCTCAGAGGTTTAATGTGACCGGATATGCACAAAATCTTTATGACGGAACAGTTTTGATGGAGGTCGAGGGCAAGGATTATGTTGTTGACGCCTACTTAAAAACCGTTGCCAAAGGAAACCAGTATATTGATGTGGAGCGTATGGAAGTCCAGACAATACCGCTTCAGGAGGACCGTAGCTTTCAGATTAAATATTAGTAGGAAAATACGCTAGGAGATACAATTATGGCCCAAAAGGATGGCCGGTTAGGAGGAAAATACCATGATAAAAAGAAAAGAAGAAATTCAGATTCGTACAGTGAAGGAAGCTCAGGGCGGCAAGGGAGAAGTTTATTTCCACGACTGGCTTACAAAGGAAGATGCCTATGGCCATGGCCGGGTATTTGCAAAGCTTGTACTTCCTTCGGGAAGTTCCATCGGCGTTCATCAGCATATCGGAGAATTTGAAGCCTTTTATGTATTATCCGGTCAGGCAACGGTGACAGATGGGGATCAGGTTGTTGTTCTAAATCCCGGTGACATGAATCTTTGCCGCGAGGGGGATTTTCATGGCGTGGAAAATTGCGGCGCAAAGGATTTGGTACTGATGGCGCTGATTATGAATGTAGAGGGATAAAAGTTCAATTAGGCGGGGGTTTATTTGGAAAAAAAGATTTTTAAATCATTGGTTAAAAGGATAACCTGGTGGCCTCTTTTTATTTTAGTTTCTATTATGACAGTAATGATTATTTCGTGTGTCATTAGTTTTCAGAAAATGCAGAAAGAGCTGATTGCAGGGAATCTAAACTCGATCAGAGTTACTATGGCACAGTTGTCTAATGTAATGGCCAGAATTGATAACGAATTTCTAAATTATATTTCTCAGGAAGACAGTTATAAATACATGAGTCTAATGGATAAGGCTACCCCTTATAGTGAATATTTGCAATACGAATCGCAGACACGTTTCTGGCTGGAGAAACAAAGGAGCAGCATGGATGCTTACATTGACGGCTTTTTTGCATATTATGAAAATTTAGATTCTATGGTATTTCGAAGCGATAAAAACAGAGCCGTTCATTCATATATTCAGGAGAAATTATTGGAAGATGATCAGCGTTATAATCAATGGCAAATTGTAGAAATATCAGATAGTACATATTTGTTATGCATGAATAAGTATAATGAATTTTATTATGGATGCTGGGTAAAATTATCGCGTATATGTACCCAATTAGGCTTTGAAAGCTCCAATTATCTTGGAATCGTATATTTAGCGGATCAATCCAACAGCCATATATTTTGCAAGGATTATATAGAAATAGTAAATACATTGCCAATGAATAAAAACAGTATTACTTTAGATGGAATAAAATATCGCAATTATAATATTAGTATTGATAATTATGAGCATATAAAAGCGGGAATTTTAATTCCTCAGTCGGAAATTATTAATAATATCCCTGTGTTGAATAAGTTTATTTTGGGGGTTGCTATTGGTTCTTTGGCACTGATACCGATAATTATACGATGGATGAGAAGAAAGATTGCTGATCCTATTACAGAGTTGAGCAGCGCGATGGAGAGATTTGGAAAAGGAGACATGGATTTTAGGATTCCTGAAACAAAAGACAGGTGCATTGATGAGTTGGATTTGTTAAAATACAGTATGAACCAAATGATGGATGCGATGAACGATCTTCAGATAAGATTGTATAAAACTAAAATGAAAGAGCAGGAAACTCAATTAAAATATATTAGCCAGCAGATACGTCCCCATTTTATATTAAATGCGTTAAATTCTATTTATACATGCAGAAAAGATGAAATGGATAACGTGAAAAAAATGATCCTGTATTTGACAAATTACTTCCGGTATATTGTTAATCTTAATGTTGACTATGTAGAATTAGAAAAAGAATTAAATCATATAAGAAATTATCTAAAAATACAAAAGGAGCGCTATGGAGAACGTTTTAGCTTCATTGTAGAATGGGAGCAGGACGTCAGTCAGTGTTCTGTTCCTCCGCTTATCGTTCAGACATTTGTCGAAAATTGTGTGAAGTATGGATTTTATGAAGGCAAAATTTTTATTTTTGTGTTGGCAAGTATCGACCAAGGTGAGTTAAAAATAGTGATTGCAGATAATGGTCACGGATTTGAAGCGCATGTTTTAGAAAAATTACAGCTTTTTTCTGCTAAAAGAGAGTTTCAGGAAGAACTGGGTATAGGGATTCAAAATGCTGTTGAAAGGCTGGATATACTTTATGGTGGAAAAGAAAAAATAATATTTAGAAATGCGCTTAGCGGAGGAGCTGTTGTAGAAATTTATTTGCCTGCGGCAGTTCTATAAATAACAGGGGGGATAGTTTTGTATAACGCGCTTATTGTAGATGATGAGATTCGTATGATCGAAGCTTTAGAGGATGAGGTTGACTGGAAGCGATGCGGTATACGAAATCTGTTTAAAGCTATTCAAATAAATGAGGCGATCGCAGTTATTCAAAACAACAAAATTGATATTCTGATTTGTGATATTGAAATGCCGGAAGGATCAGGATTAAAATTGGTGGAATGGCTTCAGGAGCATGGATATAAATTAAGTTGCATTTTTGTGACCTGCCATCCAGAGTTTGGGTATATGCGCAGGGCAATACAGCTTAAATGCTATGATTATATCCTCAAACCTGTAGATTATGAGGAATTTAGCAGGGTTCTGGCAGAGCTTGTATCAAATATGGAAGAAAAACTATCAGATACGCTGTCGGACGGGCTTTGCAATCCTTCGGGGATGACGAACCTGCATTTAAAAACACTGGAGCAGGAAAAAAATGACCGGAATATTGAACTTGAAGTGAAAAAATATATACGGGATCATATGTTGGACGATATAAGCGTTGGCATGATTGCAGAGGAACTCCACTTTAATCCTCAGCATTTGACACGGATGTTTAAAAATAAAACGGGGTATGGGATTACGGAATATGTTACAGTTGTCCGTATGGAAATGGCTAAAAAAATTTTAAAGGACACAAGTATTCCTATTAAAGAGGTTGCCGGGATGGTAGGTTATAAAGATTATGCTTACTTTACACGGGTGTTTAAAAAGGAATTTAGTATTGCTCCGAAAGAATATAGAGAAAAACAAAGAAAAGATTGAAAAAAACTGGCGTATTAGTGATAGAAGTTCATTTGTACGCCAGATTTTTTTGTCTTATTTGTCCAACTGTATCGCAAAAATATCCTATTTATCATGCAAAAATATTGATAATATAAAGATACCAAACGGAACCTGATCAGGAAAACAAAATACGAGGAGGAAAAGGGTATGAAGCGAAAAACTTTATCTGTATTGATGACGGGTGCGATGGCTATATCTATGCTGGCAGGCTGCCAGCCTTCGTCGGGCGAAAATTCAGGGAATACGTCGGGCAGTGAGTTTCAAAAAACAGAAAGCGGTACGGCCGGGGAGGTAACTTCTTCTGAGAACAGTGGGGGAGAAAGCAGTGACGGGGATATTTATAATATGGTCATGGAAGTTATTACCTATGGTTTTGATGACCCGGATCTTCAACTGGTCGAAGATGCGGTAAATAAGATAACAGAAGCTTCAATCGGGGTTCATGTGACATTTATGACAGTGCCAAGTTCGGATATGGTGACGAAGCTTAGCCTGTTATCTGCCAGTGGCGAGAAGATTGATTTAGTTCAGGCAGGGCTTGAAGCGAATCTGAGCGATCTGGCAAAACAAGGCCTGATTATACCAATGACGGACTATTTGTCTGGAACTATGGTTGATAAAGCAGGAGCGCTTTTAGAAGCCTGCTATGTTGACGGAGAGGTCTATGCCTACCCTGGTTCTTATTATCCGGGACTGTTCTGCGCATATATTTATGATAAAGATTTAGCTGAACAATACAATATTGATATGCCAGATGTGATAGAATCCGAGGAAGACTGGGAGCATATTTTCAGCCAGGTAAAAGAAAGCGGTATGAGCCAGTATGCGATTTCTTTAGGCGATGGCTTTAGCTCAGAAAGAGATTACGGTATCGTTTTTGATGCTCTTGGGGAAGAAAATTATCAGGCCTACGGCGTGGTCCTGGACATTGAAAACGGCGATACGGTTGTGAACTGGTACGCGACAGACGAATACAAGCAGCAGTGCGAGCTTCATCGATCTTGGTATGAAAAGGGATATGCGCTTCCGGATTCTGTAAGTAATGGTTATACTGTAGGCGATTCCATGATGCAGGATCAAATCTTTGGCTTTGCGGGAACTGTAGGTGTAGGAACAAGTATTGCGTCTTATTCCCAGATGACAAAGAAAAATCTGGATTATGTTCCGATCGGCAGTGAGACGCCGATAATTAAAAAGGCTGATGCGGTAAATACAGCCTGGGCAATATCTTCAAGTTGTGAAAATCCGCAGAAAGTATGCGATTTTCTGGAATTAATGTATACGAGTGCGGAGCTGGGAAATCTTCTGACTTATGGTATTGAAGGACAGCATTATGTTGTTAATGGCGAGAGCCGGATCATTTCTTATCCTGAGGGCATTGACGCCGGAAGTGTCGGCTATGGCGCATTTATCGGAAGATACGGCGATGATGAGCTTTTATACTTTAGAGAGCCGACGACCGAAGAATTTGTCGGGAGTATTAGCAGTTATGGAGCTGGTGAAGCTACTTGCTCAAGATTTTTAGGATATACCTTTGATACGACCAATGTTCAGTCAGAGCTTACCGCAGTAACGGCGGCGGTTGGGCAGTATGCCCCGGCATTGATTTGTGGAACCGTTGACCCGGAGACTGTGATCCCGGAATTTTTATCGGCACTTGAATCTGCGGGGATCAATAAGATCATTGAGGAGAATCAAAAGCAACTGACAGCCTGGTTAGAACAGTAGTAGGAGGCACAGAAGTATGGAGGGAGTTCCTGTTAAGAAAATTAAGAAAAAGACAAAATGGAAACGGTGGCTTCCTATATTTATCATGGGCCTTCCGGGGATGGTCTATCTATTTATTAATAACTACATGCCTTTGTACGGGCTGCTCATTGCATTTAAAAATTACAACTATATCCAGGGAATATGGGGAAGCGAATGGGCCGGACTAAAAAATTTTGAGTATTTATTTAAAACAGATGATGCGTGGATCATTACGAGGAATACCTTACTTTATAATTTTGCTTTTATCCTGTTAAATATGGTATTTGGCGTTGCCATGGGAATTTTTTTAAATGAGATCCGAAAGAGATCAACTAAAAAAATTTATCAGACAGTGATACTGCTTCCATATCTGATGTCAATGGTTATTGTTTCATATTTAACTTACGCATTTTTAGGGGAACGTACGGGCCTTATTAATAGCTTTCTCCAGATGCTTGGTATGCCCCCGGTACAGTTTTATATGCAGAAGCAATACTGGCCATGGATATTAACCTTTGTTTATATATGGAGAAATATCGGCTATGGCAGTATTATCTATCTGGCCAGTATTGTTTCAATTGATAACGGATATTATGAAGCGGCAGAACTGGACGGGGCAACGAAATGGCAGCAGATCCGCTATATTACCCTGCCGCTTCTTAAGCCAACGATCATTATGCTGGTCACGATGGGTATGGGAAATATTTTCAGGTCAGATTTTGGACTATTTTACCAGGTTCCAAGAAACCAGGGGCTTTTGTATTCTGCGACAGATACGATTGATACTTATGTATTCCGGGCATTGCTGGAAAACGGAAATATCGGCCTGTCATCGGCGGCCGCATTTTATCAGTCTGTCGTGTGTTTTATAACAATCGTATCATTTAATGCGATTATACGCAGGATCAGTAAGGACAACGCTATTTTTTAGCGCGGGCTTTAACGGTTTAAGGAAGGAGTGAATTAAAAAATGAGAGGGCACAAAAAATTCCTTTTTTTATCCCACGCAGTTTTGATTTTTGTTTCAATATGCGCCCTGATCCCTTTTTATTTGCTGATTTTAGCTTCATTTACAGAGGAAAGCTATGCGGCTCAAAATGGTTATTCCCTGATCCCATCGCATTTAAGCCTGGACGCTTATAAGTATTTGCTGTCAAAGGCCGTGTTGTTCGGCCGGGGCTATTTGATTACAATTATTGTTACGGTTACAGGCGTATTACTGTGTGTGCTAATAACATTAATGTTTAGTTATATGCTTTCCCGGCCAGGACTTCCCTTTCGGCGGGGGTTCAGCTTTTATGTGATTTTTACGATGCTGTTTAATGGCGGACTTGTGGCGACCTATATTATGTATTCTCAGACTTTTCATATTAAAGATACAATGTTTGCTTTAATTATCCCGAATTTGCTGACAAACGCTTTCTTTATCATTATGGTTAAAAATTATTTTACCTACAATATCCCGGAAGCTTTGATGGATGCCGCAAGGATTGATGGATGTTCAGAATTTGGCATATTTTTTAAAATTGCGTTTCCACTGTCAAAGCCTATTATTGCTACATTGGCTTTACTTGTAGGCGTGAATTATTGGAATGACTGGCAGAATGGCCTGTATTATTTAGATGATCAAAAGCTCTACGGTATACAAAATATATTAAATGCCATTAATAGCAATGCACAGTATCTGATGCAAGGCGGGGGGTCTGCTTCGATACCAACAGAGGCGGTTCGTATGGCGGCGGCAGTCGTAGGGATTATCCCGATACTCATTGTATATCCGTTGTTTCAGGATTATTTTGTAAAAGGTATCACAATGGGCGCGGTTAAAGGCTGACCAGGTAATAGATGAGGAGGCTTTTATGGACAAAAAGATGGAGAAAGGTATTTTTAAAGGTATATTATATGAAGATAAGGAGGCTGGACAGACGCCAGAATGGCTTGGAAGTGCGCCGGATAATCTGGAATCTATCGTAGATGAAGTCAGGGAAACAGATGTTGTTGTTTGCGGCGCAGGGATTGCCGGGGTCTGTGCCGCACGGGCGGCAGCAGAAGCAGGGGCGGAGGTTATTTTACTGGAAAAAAGCCAAAGGGTTTCCTTCCGCTCAGGACAGTTTGCTGTGATCGGCGGACAGTTTTTGAAAAAGTGGAAGATTGAAAATGAAGATTTAAGATGCGAAATTGTTAATCATTTAATGCGTGATACAAGCTACCGAGCAGATCAGAGAATCTTAAAGTATTTTTCGGAAAATATAGGCAGTGATTTTGACTGGTATTTAGGCGCTTTAAAGGAGGAACTTTACTGCCAGATTGGCGCGGACACACCCGTACCTGAGGATGTAAAACAGTTTGCGACGGTAATGCAGTACCCACCCCAGCCGAAATATCATTTAGAGGAAGAACGCTACCCCTGCTATCCGTATACGGTTCAGATCCGCCCATCCCATGGTTTTGTCTTAAAAGCAAACCTGGAAAAAGGGCTTGAAACGAATCGGTTGAAGGTGCTGTATTCAATGCCTGCAAGAAAATTGTTAGTCAATGACAGAAACAGAGTAATCGGAGTGATCGCGCAAGGCTACGATAGTAAGGTAATAAAAATAATAGCAAAGAGGGGAGTCATCCTTGCGACAGGGGATTATTCGGGAAATCGTCAAATGCTTAAATTTTATTGCCCGTGGCTGTTATCGAACCGTGTTATACCGTATGGCTTTGACCAAAATAACCAGCCGTTAAATTATGGGGACGGACATAAAATGGGGATGTGGGCCGGGGCAAAGATGGAGGAAGGCCCTCATGGAGGAATGGCTCATAGCATGGGGGCTGCGATGGGAATGGCTCCTTTTTTGCTACTGGACTGTGACGGCAAAAGATTTATTAATGAAGATTGTCCAGGGCAGCAGTTAGAAAACCGGCTGGAACGGATAAAAAATCATAGCGCATGGCAGATTTTTGACAGCCATTGGCCGGAACAGATCGAATATATGCCTTTTGGCCACAGCAGCCCAAGCAGAGTCGCAGATATGGAAAAGCTTAAAAAAGGCGAAGCCTTTTTTGACCTGACCCCGATGGATGGTTTTGCTTCCCAGTGGTTTTTGGAGGCTTCGATAAAATCCGGTCAGACAGTTACTTCAAATTCGCTTCGGGAGCTGTGTACAAAAGCGGGTATACCGCAAAAAAATACATTGGAAAGTATCCGAAGATATAATCAGTTGGCGCATAAGAAATGTGATAGGGATTTTGGTAAAAATCCTCAGCGGATGTTCCCACTGGAAGCGCCGCCATATTATGCATCGAAGGTTTCACCAGCAATATTGCTCGGAACGGTCAGCGGTCTTGAAAGTGATGATTATAGCCATGTATTGAATGGACGGCTGGAGATTATCCCTGGGCTGTATGCGGCTGGAAATGTTCAGGGAAATCGTATGGGATGTGAATATCCGACAACAATTCCCGGCCTGAGCCATTCAATGGCGTTGACGTTTGGGAGAGCAGCCGGAAGAAATGCAGCGATAGGCAGGTGATAAAAAACAATGAAAAAAACTGTGAATAATAAATATGCCCCGCTTTTTGAACCTCTGATCTTAAGAGGAAAATTGATTAAAAACCGTTTTGAAGCTGCACCGGTCAGTATGGGGCCTGTGAAGAAGGGCGAGCTTCCATGTGAGCAGGTTTTATCAGAGCTTGAGTGCTGCAGCTCAGGAAATTTTGGAATTTATGTGATCGGCGAGGTTTTTGTCGATGATTGGGGGAACCGTAGGGTTCCTCTGGATTCTTATGATTTTAGTGACCTGTCCGAAGCGAATCTTCTTCCGTATAAGGCTGCGGCAGACATTTTGAAAAAGAACGGCTGCGTACCGGTAATTGAATTAAGTCATTGCGGGGCGCACAGAGAGGGAGAAGCTTACGGTCCGGATGCATTTGTGGCAGAAGACGGAACAAAAGTCCATGCAATGGATGAAGCGATGATCGAAAATGTATGCCGGAATTTTGCCAATGCGGCTGTATTTATGAAAAAAGCAGGCTTTGACGGGGTTATGGCGCATTTTGGACATGGATGGCTTGTCCATCAGTTTTTGTCGCCGATGACAAACCATAGGAATGACAAATTTGGAGGTACTTTGGAAAACCGTACCCGGCTGGCTTTGATGATCGTCCAGACGATACGGAAGGCTGTAGGCGAGGATTTTATTATTGAAGTGCGTATGAGCGGGGATGAATTAATGCCCGGAGGCTATGATTTCCATGAATTTGTAAAAATTGCAGAAATTTTAGATGAATATGTGGATATAATCCATGTTTCTATGGGCGTTTATGGAAACCCGGTAAAAACGCGGGAATTTTCAAGTATTTACCATGAGAAAGGATGTAATGCCTATATTTCCCAGGCATTAAAGGCCAGCCTTAACCATGCCCTTGTGTCGGTAGTGGGAGGCATTAATGATCCGGAGGTTGCCCTTGAAATTATTCAATCAAAAAAAGCAGATTTTGTGGCACTTGGACGGCAAAAATATGCGGATTTCCAGTTTATTACTAAATTAATGTCCGGACACCCTGAAAAAATCTATCCATGTATTCGGTGTTTTTGCTGTTTTAGCGGGCCAAATACGTCTCCGTCACAAAGAGAATGGAAGCCCGGATGCTCCGTCAATCCGATGCATATGAGCTATGAATATATGAATATGCCGCTTCCGGAAAGAAAATTGAGAATACTTGTCGCCGGAGGCGGTGTTGCGGGATTATATTTTTCTATAATAGCTGCGCAAAGGGGCCATACCGTACAGATTGTCGAAAAAAATGGCCGACTTGGAGGAATCCTTCATACGGTTTCAAAGGATGTCCATAAAGAAGCATTGATACGTTTTATTTCTGCATTAGTTCAAAATGTAGAGCAATCAAATATTAAAATATTAATGAATACAGATGTTGATGCTTCGGTTATCCGGGATTTTTCACCAGACGTTTTTGTGGCAGCAATAGGGGGAAAGCCTAGAAATTTAAAAATGCAGGGATGTAGTAATAAAAAGTTGTTATCTGCAATAAACGTTATGGAAAAAGCGGATCAGCTTGGACAAAGGATTGTGATTCTCGGCGGCGGCCTTATTGGCAGCGAGCTGGCAGTTTTTCTGAATAAAATGGGAAAAGAGGTTATTTTGACATCAAGGGGTAAGATTTTGCAAAATGTCTATCCTCTGCATAAAATAGCCGTCCAGGGGGAGTTGGATAAAGGCGTTGTCTGCATGGAGGATGTCGACTATGGAGAAATTACGGAGAATGGGATTTATGTCACAACGCAAGATGAAAAAGAACAGTTTCTTTCTGCGGATCATATCATCCAGGCTTCTGGCTTACAGGTGGATTGTGAGGAATTAAATCGGCTGGAAACAATGACACAGGGGATTCCTTTTTATAAAATCGGGGATTGCCATGGCATAGGAAAGATACGTCAGGCAACCAGCGACGCTTTTTTACTGGCAATGCAGCTTGGCTGTGATTACCGTCCTAAACCGCAAAAAAGCCTTTGGCTGTAAGGCATTTAAGTTGGAGTGTAAAGTATTTAATGTTAAGACAGAAGGGCAGGGATAGAAAAATCATGTTGGAACAAACAAAATTTCCCAATATTTTTACACGGGAAGCTTTGAAATATGAGGCTGAACAAATAATAGAAAATAAATGCGAAGCTTTGGTAAATGCAATGACAATACAGGAAAAGATGGACCTGCTTTATGGGTGGAGTAATCCGGTGGATATAGGACAGTTAGCAAATGGCGGATATAATCCAGGGGTACCAAGACTTGGAATACCTGAAATCCGTATGTATGACGGCCCTGGAGGTCCGACATGTGTTGTAGAAACGACCGGTTTTCCGCAGATGACTGTCCTTGGCTGTACCTGGGATGAAGAGCTGGCCTATCTTTACGGTAAAGCGTGCGGCAGGGAAAATTCGATGATTTCCGGGAACAGGCAGCTTGGCTCACAGATGGATGTCCGGCGCTCGCCGCAGTTTGGCAGGAATATGAAAAGTGAAGATCCGCTGCTTTGCGCCAAGCTTGGAACTGCGGAAGCAAAAGGTATCCAGGAGAATGGCGTTGCGGCAACCTTAAAGCACTTTGTTGCGGCTAACGTATTTGCAGTCGGAGAATTGGCGGATATTATTGTTGACGAGCAAACTTTACATGAAATGTACCTGCGGCCGTTTGAGGAGGCGATTGTCCATGGCGGCGGATGTTCTGTTATGGCAGCATACAATATCATTAACGGCTCTCATTGCAGCGATAACCATTATTTATTAAAAACTGTTCTCAGGGATATGTGGAATTATAAAGGCGAGGTCATGTCGGACTGGGGGGCTAACCATAAAATGTCGATCCCCTTCGGACTGGATGTGGAAATGCCAAGGGCGGCATTTAATGACAGCTATAGAATACTGCGTGGAATCGAACATGGAGATCTTGATTGGGAAGACATTAAAAATGCGGCAAAGCATGTCCTGTTTGCCATGGGGAAAGCCGGACTTTTAGGAATGACTTGCTGGGATGATAAAGGACGGCCGATGGAAGAACATGGCCGCACAAAACCTATCAGGATGAAATGGTATTATGATGAAGAAAAAGCCTCTGTTTTTGAAAATAGTTCCAAAGTCGCGCAGCGTATTTTGGAAGAAGGCATTGTTCTTGCGAAAAACGAAGATCAATCATTACCGTTAACCGAAGATGATATAAAAAGCGATGATGGCATAGCTTTGATTGGCCTGGGCGCATTTTATCCGATTTGCGGTGAATTGTCGGAGCGGTCTTTTGGACGGCTTTCACGGATGCGGGCTCCAAAAGACGTATTATCGGAGCTTACAGGTCATGCAATTCGTGCAGAAATTGCGATTGATTTTCCAGGGGAGACAATCCCGGGCGAATTTTTATTCCAGGATGCACAGGGAAAAAAACACGGGCTGGTACGAAGCTACGGAATCACTAAAGAGGATACCGATCTGGCGGCTCCTGAGTTTTTTATCGGCGGCGCCGGCGCAGAGTTTCATGGTTTTAGCGGAACGCTGGATGAGTACGGGGAACTTGTTCATAACAATGTCCAGGATAGCTGGGAAACGGTGGAAACCTATGGGAGCGTGCCTGGGAAAGCTGATGGAACATTTGCATCCACAGATCTGACACTGGATCTAACCTGCGGCAAAAATCTGGACGGTTCTATTGTTACAGATTACCATAATGGCGTTGGCGGAAATGCTGTTGAAGAACCTATGATACGGTATACATGGCGGGGGTATCTGAAAGCCCCGGAAGATGGAATCTATCAATTAAATATGGAGGAGATCGGCGGGCCGTGTGCATTTAAGATTTGTATCAATGGAAAGTGGATCGTTGTTTCCGATATGATTATGAGAGAAGGCGCGCATTGGCCTTGGGAATCTATGGTGAATACTTATGAAGGTATGGGGATTGGACCGGCCTGCGTAACTCTGGAAAAAGATAAAATGTACCCGGTACTTATTTATGCAGCACATATTGATAAAAGGAAGGATATGCAGCTTAGGCTTTCATGGCTCACTCCGTCAAGACGGAAAAACGACTATGAACATGCGCTGAAATTGGCGGAAAACTCAAAGAAAGTCATTTTGTTTGTCAACAACCTGAATGAAACTGCAAAAATTTTTGAAAAGCTTGGTGGTTGGCCGGATTTACAACTGCCACAAAATCAGGTAAAGCTAATAAAGGACATATCCAGAGCGGTCCACGGCCATGGTGGGAAATTGATCGTTGTACTACAGAGCAGTGCCGCTCACGCTTTAGGAGCCTGGGCTGATGACTGCGACGCCCTTTTAATCACACATCTTACAGGACAGGAAGGGAGTATTCCTTTATGTAGGATTTTGCTGGGGCAGGTAAATCCTTCGGGAAAATTAGCACAGACATGGCCAAGAAATAACGAAGATACGCCGATCAGCGATAGCCCTGAGCATCGTCAATTAAGATATGACGGCGTTACGTTTAACGGGCGGAAAACCGTTTTTTATGACGAAGGTATTTTCTTTGGCTACCGCTGGTACGAAACGGAACATATTGTTCCTCAGTTTCCTTTTGGCCACGGGCTAAGTTATACGACCTTTGAATATAAAAATATGGAGGTATTTCAGGATATAGATGGGCTCCATGTCCATCTTGAAATAACAAATACGGGCAGTTGTGCGGGAGATGAGATTATCCAGATTTATCTTGGCGCTGCAAAGGTTCCTCGGTATATACAGATGGCGGAGAAAAAGCTGGCAGCGTTTCAGCGGGTGCGCAATATTTTGCCTGGGGAAACTGTTCCTGTGGTTTTAAATATTGCCTGCCAGGAGCTTTGCTATTGGAATCCCGCGCTGGAATTGATTTCCCGTGAGGATGGAACAAAGGATAAGTGGATGCTTGCCTGTGGCAAACGTAAGATTTATGCCGGGGCATCTATTGCGGATCTTCGGCTGGAAGTAGAATTTGATGTAAAAGCATTGGATAGCTGACGGGAACGTTTTATCCAATAAATATATTTTAAATAATATTGAAATGGAGGCAAAAAATATGGAGAAAGTAAAAGTTGGTATTGTGGGATGCGGAGGGATTGCCAATAGTAAACATTTACCTGCCTTGAAAAAGAACAAGGATTTGAATGATATTGTGGCATTTTGCGATATTATTCCAGAAAGGGCTGAAAAAGCGGCAAAAGAATATGGTACTTCAAAAGCAAGGATTTATACGGACTATAAAGAGCTTATGGCAGACCCAGAGGTTGAGGTTGTTCATGTATGCACGCCTAATGTTTCTCACTGCCCAATTACTGTGGCAGCTTTTGAGAGCGGCAAGCATGTTTTATGTGAAAAGCCAATGGCGGCCAACTCGGCGGATGCCGGATTAATGATAGAAGCCTGGAAAAAGTCCGGGAAAAAATTTACTATCGGGTATCAAAATAGATTTCGGGAAGATGTCCAAATATTAAAAAAGGCGTGTGAAAATGGTGAATTGGGTGATATTTATGTTGGCAAAGCTCATGCTGTGCGCCGACGCGCTGTTCCTACATGGGGCGTATTCCCAAACAAAGCTCTGCAAGGCGGAGGGCCTCTGATTGATATAGGAACACATGCATTGGATATTACTTTATGGGTTATGGATAATTATGATGTTGAAAGTGTTTCAGGAGCCGTTTTTTATAAAATGAGGAACCATCCGGAAGGCAATATTTTTGGTCCGTGGAACCCGGAAACATTTGAGGTTGAAGATTCAGCTTTTGGCTTTGTTAAAATGAAGAACGGAGCCGTGGTATATATCGAGGCAGCCTGGGCTTTAAACACGTTAGAATCAAAAGAGGCTTCGACAACCGTATGTGGTACACTGGCCGGAGCCGAAATTCATCACGGGCCAAGTTATCCTAATGATGAGTTGATTTTTAACCGTGTAAGAAATGAATCTTTTATGGAAGAAAGACTTTCACCGAAAGGTGGCATTGATTATTTTGAGGGGATACAGTCGGCTGAGGGTATTGCAGAAAACCGCTATTGGCTTAATGCGATTCTTAATGATACGCAGCCGCTTGTGAAGCCTGAGGAAGCCTTTGTTGTTACACAAATTTTAGAAGCAATTTATCAGGCAGCGGACCAAAAGACTACGATTATGTTTTAATAATCATCTGAAATATAAGGGAGGAAAAGGTATGCAGACAAAGAAAGGCCCTAAAAGGGGGGTATCCGCATTTAGTTATACGGAATTACTTTTTAAAACAATGACATTGGAAGATGTGTTTGAAGAAATGAAGGATCTCGGGGCAACAGGCATTGAAATTTTGGGCAACGGGCATATTCCAGGATATCCGTATCCTAGCGATGAGTGGGTCGAGCATTGGCATTATTTATGTAATAAATATGACGTAGAACCGGCGGAGTACGGACATTGGGTCGATTCCCGGCTTTTTAAGGGAAGGCTTCTGGATGCAAAGGAAGCCACGGAGATGATTAAAAGAGATATTCGTTTGGCACATCGTTTAGGATTTAAAGTTATGCGTACAAAACTGGGAGTGACGGACGATACACTGTCTCCGGTGCAAAATTGGCGGGAGTTTATTAAAATGGCTTTGCCTTATGCGGAAGAATATAATGTGCGTATGTGCCCGGAAATCCATATTCCAACGGCGTTAAAATCGAAAATGGTTGACGACTATGTGGAATTTATCGAACAGACTGGAACAAAGTATTTTGGGTTAAATATTGATTTTGGAACCTTCAGAAATGTTTTTGACCCGAATGAATTTCGGATGCCTGGTCTGCCGGAGGATGGAAGCCCATGTAGCTATCCTGAAGATTTAATACCTCTGCTTCCATATCTTTATGCGTGCCATGCAAAATTTAATTATATGAATGAAAATTTTGAGGAAACAACGATTCCTTATGAAGAGATTCTTAAAATTTTAAAAGATCATCAATGGGATGGGTATATGCTTAGTGAATATGAAGGGCCTCGTATGAATGAACCAGGTTTTGTATCTGAGCAGATACGGCGGCAGCATGTTATGATGAAACGGATTCTGGGAGAATAGTTGGAGGGAACGGATATGTTAGAAATGGATGTTATACAGGTAAGAGGGTTTCGTAATATCGTACAAAACGGGAAGATCACAGGCTTTCAATTCAGAGTGAGGTCAACCTACTATCGGGGGATATGGCTGTCACTGTTAAGGCCGGGAGATATTATCGTAGATAATGAAAGATTTCCAAGGGATTCTGTCTTATGGGAAATTGGTGGGCTTGAGTATACACCCGAAGAAATGCTAAAGACAGGAGATGTGCAATGGCCAAACAGCGAGGCAGCGGTAATTAAGGTTAAAAAACCGGGAGGACTGGAAAGCGGATATCACGACGTAAGTATTGGATACCGCTATATTATGTCATATATTCCTCCAGTCGTATGCAGTGATGAGGCTTTTGAACATATCCCTATGGATATATTTTCAAAACGAATGATTTTAGTATAATTAAGGGAAGAAAATGGGGCTGTGAAGGAAATGATTAAAACAGCCCCATCCTTATATATTACATATGATATATAATCATCTTATTATAAAGCATTGTCCGCGATATGCCTAAAAGCTTTGCGGCCGATGCTTTATTATTTCCCGTATGAAGGAGGGCTTCGGCAATCAGCTTCTTTTCAAGCTGCTGTTTGGCCTGGGCCAGATTGAAGGCGCCTGTCTGAGAAAAGTGAGCGCTTCCTGAAGAAGATACAAGGCTGTGTTTAAGATTATAAAAATCGGGAACATCTAAAATAGAGTCATTGCATATATTCATTGCGCTTTCAACAGCATTTTGAAGCTCACGGATGTTTCCAGGCCAATGATAGCCCATAAGCATGGAAAGCGCTTTGGGAGAAATGCCGCTGACTGCCATACCTAACTGACGGTTAAATTTTTGAATAAAATAGTCCACAAGAAGGGGAATATCTGTGATTCGTTCACGCAGGGGCGGAGCGATAATTCTTATGACATTCAGGCGATAATAAAGGTCCTGTCGGAATGTTCCTTCCTTTACATCAATATCCAGAGGGCGGTTCGTCGCGGCAATGATACGTACATCAATAGAAATATTTTTATCACTTCCTACCGGCTCAATTTCTCGTTCCTGGAGAACACGCAGGAACTTGGGCTGCATAGCCTTTGGCAGAAGATTAATTTCATCGAGAAAAATTGAGCCGTGATCGGCAAATTCAAACTTTCCTACTTTGCCATGACGGCTTGCCCCTGTGAACGCCCCGGAGGCGTAGCCAAAAAACTCAGATTCCATAAGTTCCTGGGGAATAGCTGAACAATTGACACGGACAAAATGGTGCCCATTGCGGGAGCTTAAGGTATGTATGGAGTGAGCAATTAATTCCTTTCCTGTTCCTGTTTCACCTTCAATGAGCACCGTAGAATTGGAACGGGCGGCCTGGCGTATTTCTTCCTTTAGCTTTTGTACGCTTGGGCTGTTCCCTATGATATTTTCAAGGCCGTATTTGGCAGAACGTTCCTTGATAAGCTCCGATTTGTAATAGGAAAGCTCATTCGCAAGGACATTGATCCGCTGGCTGAGATTCATTAAATTGTGCGCGCCCTGGACAATAATATATAAATAGATTTTTTCTACGCTGCCTTCCGAATTTAAAATTGGATAATAGGTCGTCAGCGCCGGATTGCCGTTAAAATTAACGGATTTTGCGAAAACCATCTTCTTGGTTGCATAAACCTCTTTTGCATGAGTATCTGGGAATAAATCCCATACCTTTTTGTGGATAATATCTTCATAGCAGTGTCCTGAATATTTAATCCATCCCGGACTTACATAAACATACCTGCCTAAAGAATCAAGGACTGCAACTGCGTCAAGTAAATTAATAAATTCTTCCATTTCATTTTTTGATAGTTCTTTCAAAATAATTTCCCCCAATGACAAAAAAAGTGTCAATAATAATAGACATGTCAATATTTATGTACAGTTTAAGCATTGTTTTATAAATGTATTATATCCGGGGTTTATACGCAAATGCAATATAATTATGCTGAAAATATTTTTTCGAGTGTCAATAATTATGAACACATTCATAATCGCTTATTTTAGAAAGCCTTGAAAAAGCGGCGTTTAAGGGGGATAAATTTTTGGCACGGCAATTGCTTTTATTAAAGATATAAAATAAATGAAATTTGGGCACTGGTGCTGATAAGCTAAGCAGCTATTAACTATAAACTTAATATACAAGGAGGAGGGCCTATGAAAATTGTAGACTTATCAATTGCTGTGGAGGATGGATTGCCAAGCGATCCGCCGGAGCAGATTCCCAAAATACGTTATTGCAGACATAAGGACACGGCTGAAATGATGGTGAATTATTTTCACGGAGCGATTTCAAAAGGGGATCTGCCGGAGGAAAATGGCTGGGCCATAGAATTTCTTCATTTATCCACACATTCAGGAACTCATGTGGACGCGCCATATCATTACTATCCAACCCAGAATGGCGGTGAAGCGGCCTGGAAAATTGATGAAATACCATTGGAATGGTTTATTGGAAATGGGGTGAAAATGGATTTTTCGGATAAGCCGGACGGATATAAGATTACGGCCGATGACCTGGAGCAGTATTTCCATAAAATTTCTTATATGCCTAAGGCTGGAGATATTGTTTTATTGTATACCGGAGCCGATAAATTTTGGGGAACAGGCAGGTATCTTCTTGCAGGAGCCGGCATGGGGGAGGAATCCACCATGTGGCTTATTAACCGGGGCGTGCGGGTCATGGGAACAGACGGCTGGAGCTGGGATGTGCCGTTAGCTTATGAATGTGAAGCCTTTCAAAAGAGCAGGGATGCATCGATCATATGGGAGGCTCACAGAGTTGGACGAAAGAAGGCGTACTGCCATATCGAAAAGCTTACAAATCTTAATCTTCTTCCGGCTTATGGCTTTAAAGTATCCTGCCTGCCTGTAAAAATTAAGGGGGCGAGCGCCGGGTGGTGCCGGGCGATAGCGATGCTGGATGACGTTGAAGAATAATGAGAAATGGGGTGTAAAAATGTTTGAAAAGTATATTATTAACGATACACATTTCAGAAATTATTATAAGGGCGGGAAAGCCAGAGGATTTATTCTCTGCCTTCGTATTCATTACTACCGCGGGATTCCTCTGTCAATGATTCATAATATTAAGGTGGACATTGACGGGGAGGTGTTTGGCACAAAAGATATGCGGGTAATCCTTGGAGGAAAGGCTTATACCTTTGAGGAAATGAAGGAGATTTCAGACATAAACTGGCCGTTCGAACAGGATCTCAGGCTGGAAATAAAGAAAGAGGGCGGCCTTATTCCCGGACGAAAGACTGTGAAGGCTGAATTAACATGCCGTAATGCCTATTTTGGCATTTTTACAGGAAAGTGCGAACGGATTATGACGTTTGGATAATTGGAGGAGGTACGTATGAGAACATCAAATGCAATAAAGCGTGGGGCAACCTTATATTGCTTTCAGGAGCAATACTTTTTTGGAAAATATGATTTAGAGGACTGCATTGCGGCTGTGGCGGATATGGGCGGTGAAGGCGTTGAGCTCATCCCGGATCAGATGATTGCAGAGTTTCCCAAAGTCAGCGACCATTTTATCGGGCAATGGAAGGAATGGATGGATCAATATGGCGTAGTTCCTACCTGCATGGACGATTTCGTGGAATCTGCCCTGTATGCCCACCGGGAGGTGTCGGAGGATGAGCTTGTTGAACGGTTTAAAAAAGCCGTACAACTGGCTAAACGTATGGGCTTTACTGTGATACGGGAACAGTTTGCATTAAGCGAGGATTCAAAGCTGATGAGTCTGCCATTATTGGAGCGGTGCTTCCCTTACGCGCAGGAGGCCGGTATATCCATTGGGCTGGAGGTCCATGCGCCCAACTACATACAAAACCCTCAGATTGACGGTTATCTGGAAATGATTTTAAAGAAGAACTCTCCTTACCTGGGGCTGATTCCGGACTTTAGTATTTTTTGTACGGACATTTATAAAAGGTTTGATGAATATTACAGGCGTCACGGCGTCCGTGAACAGGTGATTGAGATAACACACGACAGTTACCGGAATGATTTTGGAAAAGAAGGAAATTTAAAACGTTTGTCCGGCAGCCATTTATCTGAAATTGAATACGAGTATGCGTCGACAATGTTTAATTGGCATAAAAAGACTGAGCCGGAAACGATGTTAGAATTTTCTGAATATATTCATCATTGCCATGCGAAATTTCAGTGCATGACTAAAGATTACCGGGATGAAGCTCTGGACATGGCCCATATTGTGGATGTGCTTCGGAAGATGAATTATCATGGCTGTATTAGCAGCGAATATGAGGGAAACCGGTGGGTCCATGACGATCATGTGGATGACTGTGTGGAGCAGGTAAGACGACATCAAATATTGCTTAAAAACGTTTTGGGGTATTAAAAGGGATAGCACCGGGGCATTTGGCCCGGCTGACGACAAGCAGAAATAAAAATGTAAAAAAGAACCATAATAATATTGAGGAGGTATTTTATGATGATGAAACGATGGATCGCACTAATGTGTACATTAGTAATGATGTTATCAATGCTGGCTTCCTGCGGGCAGAAGGAGAGCGAGCTTGTTTTAGATACAGACGGCAGCAAAGATGAGAGTGCGCAGACTGGCGGCGAAATTGTTGAATTAAATATGTATTATCCAGCTTATTATGGAGTTCCAAGAGATCTCCAAATGGTTGAGGACGCGGTGAATGAGCTGGTTGAGGAAGAATTAGGAATAAGAATACATCTTCACACACCGGAGGTCGGCAATTATGAGCAGCAGATGAATTTAGCCCTGTCCTCTGGGGAGCAGGTAGACTTAATGCTGACCTATGCTTACGGCGCCGTGGGGTTTACAAACCTGAAATCTTTAAACCTGCTCAGTGATATTACAGATGAAATGAACACCTATGGCCAGGATATTCAAGCTCTCCTTGGGGATGTCCTTAACGCGACAACTGATAACGGCGTGATTTACGGAATGTGCGGCAACCGCCCGATTAAGTCCGATTTATATATTATCATGCGTACAGATGTCCTCGAAGACCTGGGCCTTTTAGAAAAAGCAGAAAATATGACGGTCTTCAAGGAATACGAGGAGATTCTCGAAGCTGTTAAAAATAGTGAAAAATGGAATTATCTTGCCGGGATTGTTCCAATGGATACGATGGGAACCGTCATTTCCCTGACGGGCAATTATGTCACAGGCGACAATTTTGAAGATACATCCGTTTATGATTCTCTTGGCTATTCGACAATTTTAATCGGCTCCGATCCTGTCAGCGGCGAGGGAAATGTCTATAACAACTATGCTTCTGAACAATTCCATGAAATGTTTTTAAGAGTCAGGGATTGGAATGAAAAAGGCTATATTTATAAGGACGCAACAGCGCAGACAGAATTAGCCGAATCGATGATTAAGCAAAATGCTGCATTTTCAGCATTTATTCAGACAGAAGGCGGGCAAAAAGCCTGCGAGGCAGCAAAAGCAATGGCCTGCGGTATGCCTATGACTTGTGTTAAGGTCAAGGAAATGCCGGTATTAACGAGTAATGCGACAAAATTTGACTGGGTTGTTCCTGTGAATACTATTGATGCGGAGGCGGCGGTCCGTTTCCTGAATTTTATGTATACAAGCCCTGAGCTTAATAACCTTTTGGCCTGGGGGATTGAGGGTGTCCATTATGAAGTTAAAGACGGCGTTGCCTGTTTTATGGAGGGAGAAGACACATCATCCGCAGGGTATCATTCCATGGAATACTTTTTTGGAAACCAGTATTTAGTGACGCCCTGGGAAGGAAATGCCCCTGATATTAGGGAAAGCCAGAAGGCGGATATGGAAAATGCCGAGGTGTCAAAGTACCTTGGCTTTGTGGCAGACCTTTCCGAAGTGGAATCTGCCGTAACCGCCGTCCAAAATGTGACTATGGAGTGCCTTCCGGCAATTGCGTCCGGTTTTGCCTCTGAGGAAGATTATGAGAACTTCCTTACAAAGCTGGAGTCGGCAGGTGCACAGAAGATTATCGATACTTATCAGGCTCAACTGAGCCAGTGGATGGAGAAGAATCAATAAGGCTTATAAGTGAAAGTGTGGGGTGGACATGAAAAAGAGAAGGTATGGGTTATTGTGTACAAAGGGCCGGATTCTGTGGGATGTCATCCTTATGGGGCTGATCGCTGTATTGTCCTGTTTGCTGCCGTTTTCCAGCTATGTTTATAAAAATATACGTCTGTCCATTGGTGGTTTTGATTATCTTACAGGAATACAGATTGCCGGGGGAAAGGTTACAATTTCCCCCACTTTATGGATTTTGGCCATTCTTATATTAATGGCAGCAGTAGTTATGCTTGCGCTCCTTTTTCCTAAAATAAAAAAGGTACAATACAGTGGATTTCTTTTGTTAATTCTTTCGTGCCTGGCCTTAGTCTTTTGCGGAATTTTTCTGTCCGGGATTAAGGAGGCGCTAAAGCGGGCAGGAAGCCCCAAAATCGAATATGGAATTTTTATACTTACAGGAATCATTCTACTGATGATTTTGCGTTCTTTCCATATCCTATATAGAGAAAAAGTCATCTCCGTTTTACATTTCATGGTCATTCCTGGAATGATCTATTTTCTTGTTAATAACTATTTTCCAATGCTCGGTATGTTTATTGCATTTAAGGACATTGATTTTTCAAAGGGGATATGGGCCAGCGACTGGGTTGGATTTAAAAATTTTGAATATCTTTTTGCTACCGGCGACGCCTGGATTATGATAAGGAATACAGTTTCATATAACTTGTGTTTCATCGTGCTCGGTACAATGATGGGTGTTACCTCAGGTATTATGCTCAATGAAGTTATTTTCAAAAAAATGAAAAAATTCTATCAGACAAGCATTTTATTGCCGCAGCTTATTTCAATTATTATTATCGCCTACATTGTATATGCATTTTTGAGCAATGAATCCGGATTAATTAATGGGCTGCTTGGAGAAGGGAACGAAATTAATTTTTATAATACACGTATTTATTGGCCTTTTATTCTTGTATTTGTTTATATATGGAAAAGTGTTGGGTACTCGTCGATTATTTATTTATCTTCTATTGTAGGAATTGACAACAGCCTTTTTGAAGCCGCACGGGTGGACGGCGCTAATAAAATGAAGCAGATTTTTCTTATAACAATCCCGTTAATCCGTCCCACAATTATTACAATGGTGCTGTTAAATGTGGGAAAAATTTTTTACTCGGATTTTGGGTTGTTTTTACAAGTACCCATGAACTCGGGCAGTTTGTTTCCTGTAACACAGACGATTGATACGTATGTTTATCGAAGCCTGCTGACACTTAATGATATTGCTTTATCATCAGCGGCCAGTGTGTTCCAGTCGATTGTTGGATTTGCGGTTGTCCTTCTGGCCAATGGTATTGTAAGAAAGATCGACCGGGAAAATGCGCTGTTTTAAATATGGCAGAAGGCTGCTGTTTTTCCTATATAAAAGATTTATGCCAAAATCGTTCAGGGAGGGATTTATATGGAATCCGGTATTATGAGCAGGGGAGATAAAGTCTTTCAGATGATAATCAATGTTATACTTATGCTGATGTCCTTAGCAGCAATTCTGCCGTTTATTTTATTAATAATGGCATCGATAACGGACGAGAGCGTTCTTTTATCCGAAGGGTATTCGTTTTTTCCAAGCGTTTTCAGCAGCTATGCTTATACGTATTTGTTTGAAACGAATGGTTTGAGCGTTTTAAAAAGCTACGGGATTACATTTTTTGTTACCGCAGCAGGTACGGGGCTGAGCCTGCTTATCGGGCCAATGCTTGCTTATCCATTATCAAGGGCAGATTTCAAAGGAAGAAAAGGGATCAGCTTCTACGTGTTTTTTACAATGCTTTTTAATGGCGGCCTTGTACCTTCGTATATTATGTGGACTCAGATTTTCCATATCAAAAATACAATTTTTGCTCTTATTTTTCCGACGCTTTTGCTGACAGGCTTTAATATTATGCTTCTTCGCAGTAATTTTAAGTCTAATATTCATCCAGCTCTTTTAGAAGCGGCGAAAATCGATGGAGCCGGAGAACTGCGCATTTATTTTAAAATTGTTCTGCCCCTGTCGCTTCCGATTATGGCGACCATTGGGCTTATGGTTGGAATTGCTTATTGGAACGACTGGATCAATGGGCTTTATTATGTCAGCGATGCCAAGCTTTACAGCTTGCAGCAGCTATTAAATAATATTTTGAGAAATATACAGGCATTAGGCTCTCTTGGGTCTGCGTCAGGCGTAGATGCCTCGTCCATCCCGGGGCAAAGTATACGAATGGCCATGGCGGTCATCGGCGTTGTTCCAATACTGCTTGTTTATCCGTTTTTTCAGAAATGGTTTATTAAAGGGATTTCTTTGGGCGGGGTGAAGGAATAGAATAACATGGTACGGATGTGAGCAAATTATAATAACGGCGGCAGGAACAAATCCCAGCCGCCTTTTTATGGCATCCGCTTATTCTTCCCCAATCATCGTCAGCCCCCAGCTTTGCCAATCCCAATAGGTTTCCCTTCCGGAAACCTCCGTAATATGCAGGCGCTTTGTTTCGTCAAAATCAAAGGCGGCAGCGTCCATGCCAATATCTGACGCCATCCAGAGCGGATGGATTTCACCGTCGCGCCATTCATAAATATAAATATGCTGGCTCCATTTCTTTTCATCCTTTTCCACCCAGAATGGCCGGGCATTGCCGTAGCGGCCAATGCGCCAGCACAAAAGAAGCAATTCATTTTTTCTGTCGTGATTAATGTCGCACCACAAAAAATCCTGGACTAAAATATCGCCGGGGCTTTCCCAGGCATCAGAGCCGTCCTTTTGCACTTCCAGCCGCCTGTTTTTTAAAACAATAGCTTCCGGTTCCGCGCCGCGGCTACCGTCTGAAATATCAGCGCTGCCGTCACTGCTGCCGCGGGCATGATCCGTATTACCTGCGGCAGCGTTCTGTGTATGTTTGAGATTCAGCGTTTTTTCCTCCCACACAATCCATTTTGGGAGAAATGCGCCTTTGCTCCATGCGAAGAAAACAACGGCGGCAGCCAGGGCTGCCGCCGCTATTAATACGAATATCCACCACAGCTTTCGCAATTTGCGGCGCGAAGGCTTACTATGCTTAATAACGGTATTCATAGCGGTAGGATTGTGTCCATTCCGGCTGGTCAACGGCTGTATCGTAGCTGTAGGTGCCATCGTCAGTCACGGAAATACCCATCATTTGGCGCCATGTATCATCAGTCATACGTTCGGAAATTGGCTGCTCAAACTGATAGAAGGAGTAAACAGCGCCGACACAAATATGAAGCTCGCCGTCGATAGGTACAACGACATAAATCGTTGAAGGATTTCCGGTGCCAACCTCAAGGCAGGTGCCGTTGGGATCTGTTGCAATATCGGTGACAATTGCGGCCGGGAAGTCGCCGGAGGTGATATTTTCGCCTTCATCCTTAAACGCTTCCAGCCAGAAATGCTCAAGGTTTCCACCATAATTACGGATCAGGTCGTATTCCTCGTCGGTCAGCAATGTATTTGATAATTCCTTTTCAGACATTGTCAGGAATTGGCTGGCCATTTCACCGAGGCGGCTGAGGTTTGTTTCGTCCTCGGTGCTTAAAAGACCGTAAGCCTTTAATCCCTCCGCTGTTTTTTGGGCAAGGTCGGCAAATCTTTTCCATACCTGAACCTCCGGTTCAACATATCCCCGGTCATCCCACTGGGGAAGCTCGCCGCCGCCCATTTCGGCCATAACCTGTTTTGCATAAAGAACCGTGTCGTGCTTTAATTCCGTGTAGCTTCCGGCAAAGGTTTCCAGATTCTTTTTGGACCATTCTGTGCTGCGCATAAAGCTCGGATAGCCTTCGCCCTTTTCTTCCAGAAGTGGCGTCAGCGTGTACAGCCAGCTTGAGTACAGGCTTGAATCCCAAAGCGTATCCGGTGCGCTGCTTAAGCCGCTGCGCAGCTTTTCCATATTTTCAGAATAATTTTGATAATTTGTTTCTTCCTGGCTTTCAAGAATCGAATAGGCTGTATCTGAGCCAAGGGCGGCGGCTACGTCCAAAGTATCCGGAAGCATACGTTTATTTCCGCTGCTGTCGGGCTGCACATTTTCATAAATGAGCTGCTGGAAAATCGCAGCGTCGATTGTGAAGCGCTGGCCCATAAAACGGAAGCCCTTATTTTCTTCAGTAGAAGACGTTGTAGGGTCATTGTCATCCATTGTCGGAATTGAGTTGATGGCCGGTGGGTTCATGGCTGCGGTTAATGACCGGAATTTGTTCCAGGCCTCCGTATTCCCTATAAGGACGGAAATGTCTGAAACAGAGCCATAGGCCGCTTCAATAGCAGGGAGATATTCATAGTAGCTTAAATCATCGCTTGCCCCGGCAAAGAAGGAAGTTACCGTGTAAATCGATTCCCAGCTGCTTAAAGTATCGCCATTCATGGCAAGGGTCATAAGTACGGCGCACCGTTCTAATTCTTCGCTGGACTGGACAAAACCGATCTGCCCGTACCACATCATTGCCCGGAAATAACTTTCCAACTGCTCATCTCCGGAGTAGTAGCCTCTTGGAGTAAACTGGGAATAGTCAATCATTGTTCCTGTAAGTACAGATTCAGTAATGCCAGAAGCGCTCATAATATTGGAAAGCTCTGACGAAACAATATCCGCCACTTCACCGGGAGGTGTGATACTGGAATCCTGAAGGCTGGCGCCAATGGCAAAAAAGGCCATATTTTTTAGCGCGGCGCTTTCCCATTCAGAACCTTGTAAAGCACGATATTGCTGTCCGCTTTGATCGAGCATTGCCATACTCAGATTTGAAAGTTCACTGGCAATATAATTTTTTTCAGTATTTTTCATTAAATAACTGAAATATAAATGATAGGTGTGCATCATGGAATCCACGGTGACAAAATTAGGGGTCAGGCTGTACCTGTTTTGCTCATATGTTTCAAAAAACTCTTTATTGTAACCGGAAGTTACATAAAATAAATTTTCTGAAAGCAGCCGGGCCTGTTCGCTTCCGGGTTCAAGATAAAATTGATCCCGGTTGTATACATTGCTCAGATCGGATTCAACGGTATAATCTCCGACAGATGGAGTAACAGAAGCGCTCTCATTGCCTTCGGTATTTCCGGTGTCTGAGGTTCCAGTGGCGTCTGCGCTGCCGTCAGTGCCTCCGAAAAACGGACGGGTCAGAGGTGTGACGGCTGTATTGCCGGAGCCATCGCCGGACGAACTGTTGCCCGATGAATTGCTGCTGTCAGAGCCGTCGCCTGCAGGGGTATTCCCGCCATTTGTACCGGAACCATCGGCCTGTACATCAGAACTGCCGCCCAAAGCTGCGATTTGCTGAGAAATTTCTTCTTTTTCCGTATCATCCATGTCTGCTTTGTCCATGGCTTTTTGAAGAATATTAGCTGCGCTTGTTTTATCGCCCATTTTTTCATAAACATCAGCGAGTTTGACATAGGCTTCTTTGTTCTTTGGCGCAGCGTCAATAGCATTTAAAAATGCCTCCTCGGCCTGTCCGTAATCAAGTTCGTTTAAAAATGCCTGCCCTTCTTCCATAAATTTGGCATACTTTTCAGAATTATTGCTGCCGCCAAGACCGACGACAATGATGACTACAGCAATAGCGATTGCAGCGACCAAACATCCGGCGGCTATTCCTATAGCCATAATTCCTTTCTTTTTCTTTTCTGGTTCCCGGTTAGAAGAGCCGTTCGGGGCTTGCTGCTCTACCGGATAACCGCAGGCTGGACAAAATTTTTCATCGTCATTTAATTTGTTTCCACAGTTAACGCAAAAAATGGTTTCCCTCTCCCTTCGTATTTGCTTGATGCCCCGTATATCGTAACGATTGTAACAGTTCAGCATGGCTGAATCGTTACTGCATATCTGATCGGGGTATTTAATTTATTTTATCAAAAAGCAATTTCTATGTCAAAAAAATCCTAAAGGGCTGCCGTCCATATGTAACAGTTCAGCTGGTGCCATTCGCCAAGCTGTGGATCGTAACGAAATGTTACTTATAACCTCCAGGATTTGACTCTTGTACCAATCACCTGGACAGGCATAGGCAAGGCGGTGACAGTGCTGTTGCCGCAAGTTTTGTAGTAATATTCTCCATTATATGAAAGGCAGTAATGAGGACGCCGTTCCCAATTGTCCGTCTTTGTCTGAAATGATCCAGTGCAGAGGAGCTATGGATTTTGTAATAGAATCTGAGACGCCAATCATCGTTATGGCTTTTAGAAGCGCGGCTGACTGTGGAACGCAGGCGCACTGCCCGAGTAAAAAATTAACAAGCTTGAGTGCGGCGATTGGAAATTTTCCTTCGCTTTTTTCGGGTATGGGGTCATAAACTGCATATCCGGGAAAATACAGCGCAGCGGCGCAAAAACCTCTGTCATTAACGCCGCCGGCCAAAATAACAATCCCCATGGGGAGCTTGAAAATAAAGCGCGGTATATAAAGTGATTCAGCAATAGATTTTATAAAGCTCCTGTTTGACATAGTAGCTGGATAATGCCATAGAAGCAAGCAGATCCGGTGTGCCGTCATCCTCAATAGATACCCAGCCTTTAAAACCGTATTTTTTCACAAGCTGCCACAGGCCTTTGAGATCAAGGACGCCTTCGCCCGGCTCCCAGAACCAGCGCCAGCCATCATCGCGGATTTCAACATCTTTATCGTAGCGGATTTCATCAGGAACCGCAATGGATGCTGTATCTTTTAGATGAAAAGTGCAGATCCGGTCGTGGTAGGTTTCGTAAAATTTCAGCAGATCATCCCCCATAATAGCAATCTGAGCTGTGTCCAGACAGTAAAATACATAGTTTGGATCCGTAAGTTCAAGAAAATGATGATGATTTTCTTTATTTACCGCACAGAAAAATTCATTATGGATTCCAACCTTAATGCCCTTGGAAACGGCATAGCGCCCAATATCTGTAAGGACTTTTGCCGCGTTCTTTAACGCCTGTTCATCAAGCGGCCCCACGCCATAGTAGTTATTGGCAGGGCAAGTGTTTAAGTGCTGGCCGCCAAAGGCCGCGCACAAATCAACGGCGGCTTTTCCTGCCTCAAGCACTTCGTCGTATTTATCGGCCATGAAGGAATTGTCCGCGCCGTGGAACATTCCGCTGACAGTGATTCCATGGTCCGCAGCAAAATCTGTAAAATCCTTTGGAGTACCAAAAAGCTTTAAAATGTCCGCCACATCCCAGGGGGCGATTTCGATTCCGTCATAGCCGGCCGCCTTGTGATAGCGAAGTATCCGGTCCCAGTCGGAATAATAGGCAATGTTACTTTTATCTTCGTAATAAAAATCCCTGAAATTATCGATTTGTTTATAGGGAATAGTTTTCCAGTGATTCATATGGGAAAGCTTTATGTTTTCGCACATAGTTGACCTCCTTTTGGCTAAAGCCTTATTTTGTATGCAGTGTGTGACCGATATAGTATCTGGCCCGTAAAAGGGAGCGGGGAAAATCCCGTGTCTGTTTCGCATTGACGATGACAGGCCCATGAAAGCCGGATTTTAAAAGCTGTTGATAAATTTCAGGAAATGCAACATTTCCCTGACCAAGATCTTTAAAAATCTGAGTAGCCTGGACGCATGGAAATTCTGGTGAAGGGCTGGCATAAACATTGTCATTATCAATAAATGCTGTATCGGAAAAATGGACGGTTCCAATGAGAGATCGATTATTTTTAATAAATTCAGAGGGATTTTCACCGGCAATTTGCAGCTGGGCGGTATCGGCATCTATGAGAACCGGGATGCCATTTAAATCCGACTGTATTTGTCTGACATAATCTATGATTTTACTGCCGCGCAGCAGCCCCCAATATTCATTTTTAAGACATAAAGTGACATCGTTTTTTGCTGCGTCAGATGCAAGGCGGGCAATGACCTGTTTATTTTTCTCAAGGAAGCGGTCAGCCCATGATTCGCTTTCACCGGACATGTTTTCCAGAGCCTTGATTGCTGCAATGGGCGGCGTTGCTGTTAAAATGAAAAATTTTGTTCCTGCCTGCCTGCAAAAATCAATGGCTTCGGCGGCAAAATGTTCCATGGCGCCAAAGTACATATCGGCATTTCCGGAGCAGAACATGGATGGATCCAGGTGAACGCTGGAAATCCCCTGTATACCTATATCTTTCAGCATATTCATATAATTTTTTACAGTTTTGAATTTTGTTGTAATAGAACGCAGCGTTCGTGGAATACCGGAACGTCCGCCAAAATCCCATTTAGGTTCATAAGGAATTTCAATATCTGTAAAGCCAGCCCCACAGATCAGTGTGTAGGCCTCGTCCCAATAGAATTTACATTCCCGCTGATTCCGGTTGGGGGCCTGGTTGTGCAGATCAATCATTTCCGTACTCAGGCAAAAGTTCATAAGAAAACCTCCTCGTATAAATGATAGTACCCTTAACTTAGAAGGGGGTTAGTACAGTATGTTTTAAGAATAAGCGTTCAAACAGACAATGTCAACACTTTTTGATAAATATTTTATAAAAGTTATATTAAAAAGATTGACATTGGAAAAAATATTGTGTATTTTGTTAGTAACCGTTCAGCCAGCCGGGAATGATGGGCTAAAAATCGTGTAAACACGATTTTTAGCCTATTGCTCCCGGCTGAGGGAGAGCTAGATTATGAGCAAAGGCAGCCGCGAAGCGGCGGAAAGCACGTTAGCTGCGCAAATCCGATATGCATGACTGGATAGCTGCTATTTGCCCGCTGTATGGCGAAAGCTTTATTACGTAAAGGAGTTAGAATTATGGAAAAAAAGAATTATGTTGGTATTGGAATTATTGGGTGCGGAACGATCAGCGATGTATATTTGACAAATATCACAAAGCATTACAACAATGTGAAAATTATTGCGTGTGCGGATATGTTTTTAGAAAAGGCAAAGGCTGCAAAGGAGAAGTACGGATTGCCAAAGGCATGTACCGTTGAGGAGCTTTTGGCAGACCCTGAAGTAGAGCTTGTTGTTAATCTTACAATTCCAGCGGCCCATTATGAAATTAACATGAAAGCATTGAACAGCGGAAAGCATGTGTACTGTGAAAAGCCGTTAGCGTTAAGTACAAAAGAGGCCAAAGCAACCGTGCTGCTGGCGAAAGAAAAAGGGCTTCTGGCATGCAGCGCACCAGATACATTCCTGGGGGCCGGTATACAGACCTGCCGCAAGCTGTTAGATGAAGGACGGGTCGGGAAGCCTATTGGATTTACTGCGAATATGGTTGCCCCGGGGCATGAATTGTGGCACCCGGCGCCGGAGTTTTATTATAAAAAGGGCGGCGGGCCAATGATGGATATGGGGCCATATTATATTACGGCTCTTGTGTCTCTTTTGGGGCCGGTAAAGCGCGTATCTTGTATGGCTAAAATTTCCAGAGCAAAGCGAGAGATTCACGGTACAATGATGGACGTTGAGGTTCCCACACATTATGCGGGAATCATGGAGTTTTCCAGCGGTGTTATTGGAAATATAAATATGAGCTTTGACGTATGGGATTCCCAGCTTCCCGGCATTGAAATATATGGTACAAAAGGAATGATTACGGTTCCTGACCCGAACCTTTTTGGCGGCTCTGTGAAGGTTTTTGATGGAATGAAGCTGGCAGAGCTTGTAAAAGAAACCCAAGGCCCATCTTTTGCCAGGCTGGTAAAGATGATAACAAGTACCCCGCAGTGTCGGGGGGATGTTCCCCTGGCTTTTCCGGCAGATGAGGACCCAAGGTGCAACATGCGCGGGCTTGGCGTGTCGGACATGGCCCAGTCTTTGCTTACAGGACGTAAAAGCCGCCTAAGCGGGGAGCTTTCCAGTCATGTTGCCGAGGTGCTTACAGCATTTGATAAAGCCGCCCAGGAAGGCAGGACCTTAACAATGGAAACCTCCTGCGAGCGCCCGGCGCCTATGGCCGGGGGCCTTGAACTTTGGCAGGTGGACTGAAAGCAGGCAGCTGTGACTATAAGCGTCTGAAAAGAGCTCTCCTATAAACGTCTTGAGAAATCCCGGAGAATCATTTATACTAAACTTATAAAAAAGTATTTAAAGGAGAGTCCGGCCATGGTTACTGGGATCAGCAATATTGAGGTGCGTCAGGCGAACCGGCAGAACATTCTTCAAATTATAAGAGAAAATGGGATGCTGACGAAAAAAGATATATCGAACCGCTTAAATTTAAGTCTTGCCACAGTGACAACTCTGCTTCGGGAATTAATTGATGAAGGGGTCGTGGAGCCTGGGGAGGCTTCGGATTCTACGGGAGGACGAAAGCCGATATTGTACCGGGCTGTGGCCAATGCAAGAGTGGCGCTTGGGGTATCCTTAAGCCGCCGTCATATCCGCATGGTGCTTGCAACGTGGAACCAGGAGATATTAAAGACAGGCAGTGAGCAGGTACTTTATGAAAATACAGACGCCTATTGGGAAAAGCTTAAGAATATCATCCATAATTTCCTGGAAGTTGATTATGTAGAAGGCGGCTGTTTTAAAGGGATTGGTATTTGTATACAGGCGATTATCATTCCCGGAACAAATATGGAAGGGATCATCCCAGTGGAAATATTTGAAGGGATTGATTTTGAGAAAATTAAGGCATTATTTCCTTGCCCGGTATTTTTCTATGAAAATATGAAATCGGCGGCATTTTCCCAAATCGGCGCTCCGGGAAAGCGCAGGCAGACTGTATATCTTATGCTTGACCGTCTTGTGGGCGGCGCTGTTGTGGCGGGCGGAACCTTCTGGGGCTTGTCAGACCGGGCGGGAGAGTTCGGACACATGGTTGTAGGCGATGGAGAGGATATTTGCTGCTGCGGCAGGCGCGGCTGTCTTCAGACCTGTTGTGGGAGCGATGTCATTCGCAGTAAAAGCGGCAAGGAGCTTGCTGAATTTTTTGAGGCTTTGGAAAAGGATGACCTGGCATGTATGGAGATTTGGGAGAATTACATGAAGTATCTTGCCAGAGCCATTCATAATCTCAGGATTATCTTTGATGTTGACATTACTATCGGCGGCGAGATGGTTCCATATATACGCCGGTACGAAAAAACATTGCTGGCAATGCTGGCTCAGACGGATCTTTATATGGAGCCTGTGAATTATCTGCATTTTAGCGATGGCGGCGAAATGGATAGCGCCGTGGGGGCCGCCTATATTACTCTGGAAAAGATTGCACAATAATGGGAATTACATTTTCTCGTCTGAATAAAGGCGTTTAGTAGAATGTGACAATGGCACTGCCTGGGGGGAGATTTGACGGCAGGAAGTCATTTGAAGCCCTGAGTTTGGTTAATGGATATCGACCGTTTATTTACTAATAAGTAAGTTGATAAGTAAGATAGTAAGCTCTTGTGCCGCGCACCGCGCGGCACAGCTATGCGTTCATACAGATGGAGCCGGACCCAAAGAGATATACGTATATAAGAAGGGTATGGCAAGAATCATCATATGATTCTTGCCATACCCTTCTTTTTTTCACAATAAATACGCAAAACTTGGCAGAAAATGCCGAAGGTTCGACCGAAAATCCAAAGGAAGCGGGCAGACGGAAAATTTATAATGTAGGAGAAATGAGGAACTGATAAAACGAACGTATATAAAGGAGGAGCCATGTTTGATAATTTTTTAATCCGAAAGGACAGCCTTAAAAATGAAATTGATGGCAACGGCAACGTCACCGGCTTTATGTTTGCTGCGAGAAATGCCAATTACAGGGGAGTTTATCTGTCGCTTCACAATGGCTATTACATTAAAGTTGACGGCGTTCTTTATAAAAGAGATGTACAGTCCTTTGAAATTAACGGACAGAAACCAAGGACCTTTGAAGAAATAAAAAACGCTGTGTGGGAACACTGGGATTTTGATGACGAAGGGATTATTCATGTAAAGAAGCCCGGCGGCCTGGCTCCGGGAAAGCATATCATTGAATTTCAGCAGTCCGTGCTGGCTGCCTATGGTTATCTTCCCACAGATGAGGAATGGGTAAAAAATCCTCCTGAGCCGGGAACCGGGGCCGGATCAGATAAAACAAAAAATATTGTCACATATGAGCTTATGCTTCAGGAATAGGGGGGAACAGAAATTATGGGAAAAATCAAAAGAGGCGTTTCATTATACAGCTACCAGCAGGCGCAGTTTTTCAAAGAGCTTGACTTAGAAGGACAGATCCGGGAGGTTGGAACAAATCTTTTTGGCGCGGACGGCATTGAGCTGCTCGATGAGCAGGCCCTTCGCAAATATCCAAACCCGCCGGAAGAGTTTTTTATCCAATGGCACGGATGGATGGAAAAATATCATACAACTCCGGTGACAATGGATGTTTTTTGTGATGTGCTCCAATTCAGGAATCACGTGATGAGCTATCACGAATGTGCCGACCGCCTGAAAAGCGATATACGCCTGGCTAAAAAGCTGGGATTTAAAAACGTTAGGGTGCTTGCCACAACGGAGATTGAAATTCTTACGGAAGCCCTCCCTGTGGCTGAGGAATGTGACATACGTATTGGAAAGGAAATTCACGCGCCGATTCCATTAAACGGACAGTTTGTCAATGAGATTGCCGATTATGTGGAACGCACAGGAACGAAACATCTTGGAATCGTTCCGGACTGGGGGATTTTTGCTTTCCGGCCGTCCGAGGTTACTTTAGATTGGTATAGACGCCAAGGGGCAAAGCGTGAAAGCTGCGAGCTTGTAACGCAGCTTTGTATGGATAACTACAATGGAAAAAGTACAGAATTAAACGACATTGACCTTTCCCTATATTCTGCGGGAAATGTGGAATCCTTCTTTCATCGTTATTTAAAGCATGGCGATGCTCCGAAGGACTTGATCCCGGCGTTTGAAAAAATGGAAAAAATGATTAAGGAAAATGTTCCCGGATATACAGACATAGATTTTGAGGTTATGGGCCAGGCCCTTTTACTTTCAAGAATTAAGCCGGAGGATTTAAAGCCGCTCATGCCCTACATTGTAAGTATTCACGGAAAGTTCTACAACATGACTGAAATTCCGGGAAAGCCAGGCCAGTACCAGGACGTTTCCATGGATTATGAAGGGCCGATTAAGGTACTAAAGGAAATGGGCTATGAAGGCTATATTAATTCGGAGTATGAGGGGCAGCGCCGCTTCCAGGACAGGGGCATTGAGGATCTCATCAGCGAGGTTGACCAGGTAAGAAAGCATCAGGAAATGCTTAAGCGGCTTTTAGATGATTAAGAAAATACGGAGGAAAATTGAATGAGGAAATTAAAATTAGGAATTATTGGAACCGGCGGGATTTGCAATAATAAGCACCTGCCATCTCTCGCAAAGGTAACAGACAAGGCGGAGGTTGTCGCCCTTTGCGACCTTATTGAAGAAAAGGCTGTTGAAACAGCAAAGCGCCACGGGCTTGAAAATGTGAAAATATATACGGACTATAAAGAGCTTTTAAGCGACCCATCCATTGATGTCGTGCATGTCTGCACACCGAACGTTTCTCACTGCCAGATTACTGTCGACGCGTTTGCGGCGGGAAAACATGTTCTTTGCGAGAAGCCTATGGCGGCAACGGCAGAGGATGCCGGGAAAATGCTGGAGGCATGGAAAAAATCGGAAAAAAAATTCACGATTGGTTATCAGAACCGCTTCCGCTATGATGTTCAGGTGTTAAAAAAAGCCTGCGACGCTGGAGAGCTTGGGGAGATTTACTATGGGGAGGCCAATGCGATCCGCAGAAAGGCTGTTCCTACATGGGGCGTATTTCCAAACAAAGCCCTTCAGGGCGGCGGCCCATTAATCGACATCGGAACCCATGCTCTGGATATTACGCTTTGGTGTATGAACAATTATGATGTAGACAGTGTAAGCGGGCAGGTATTTTATAAACTGGGAAACATTCCTGAGGCCGCCGAAGGAAATACCTATGGCCCATGGGATACAAATACCTTTGAGGTTGAGGATTCTGCCATGGGCTTTATCAAAATGAAGAACGGCGCTTTGATTAATCTGCGCGCGGCCTGGGCGATTAATATGCTGGATGCAAGAGAGGCGTCGACGACACTTTGCGGAACAAAGGAAGGCGCGGAAATTAAGCATGGCGGCAGTTATCCAAAATCTGAGCTGTGGTTTAACCATACGCGGCATGGAAAAATGTGCCATGAAACATTATCCGGCGAAGCCTTAGTTGATTATTTTGACGGTGTCAATGAAGCCCCGGGAGTCGTTGAGGCAAAGCAGTGGATTGAGGCTATACTTAGCGACACACAGCCTTGCGTAAAACCGGAGGAGGCATTTAGAGTAACACAGATTCTTGATGCGATTTATAAAGCGTCTGAAAGGAATGAAACAATAAAATTTTAAAAACTACAGGGGAGGTAAATTCAATGAAATTTAAGAGATTAGCAGCATTGATGCTGGCAGGACTTATGGCATTTTCAGCGGCAGGATGCGGGGGATCAGGAGCCTCGAACGGTTCATCGGACGCCGCAGACGGAACAAATTCCGCAACGGAGAGCGGCGCGCAAAGCAGCGCAAGTACGGCCCAGGCCTCAGAGGGAATGGTGGACAAGGTAGTGTTTGCCCTGACTGCCAGTGACTTTGATATGTCGCCGTTTGCCACAGGAAGCACACCCCGCAACTGGATGGTGCAGAACGTTTACGCAGCCCTGTACTGTATGCCTTATTACGGCGCCAGCCTGGAGGAAATGGAGCCGTGGCTTGCGAAAAGCTGTGAAAAAGTGGACGATTTAACCTATAAAGTGACATTGTATGACTATATTCACGACAGCAAGGGAAATGCTATTACGTCTGAAGACATTGTATTCAGCTATGATATGTGCTACGAAAAAGGCGGCGATGTGCGTATTGGCTCATATCTGGACAACATTGAAATTGTTGACGATTACACAATGCTGTTTCATCTCAAAAAGAGCGGCCCGGGTGTCATGGAATATCTTATGGGGAACTACACATTAAGCGTCTGTGACAAGGAATGGTATGAAAGCGCTACGGACGAGGAGAAAAACAATGACCCGGCGGCTACAGGAGCGTATAAGATTGTCGATTACGCCCAGGGCGCCAGCATTACCTTAGAAGCAGTTGAGGGTTATTGGCAGACCGATGACAGCCTCCGCTGCAGCGCAGATACGCAGAATGTAAAGACGATCGAATACAAGGTAATTACAGAGGCTTCCATGAGAAGTATTGCGCTGGAAAACGGTGAAATTGATGCGACCGTTATCGACGCCAGCGAGTTAAAACGCTATTACAGCGACGGCCAGCCTCTTGACGGCTATACGGTCAACATTGCGGACGGTACATTCTGCTATACGGCCTTTGTAAATATGGAACCTGGCCAGGGCTCCCTGGCGGAGGATGAAAATCTCCGAAAGGCGGCGCTGTACGCATTAGATTCCGAAAGCATCCTTTACGGCGGCAACTTTGACGAGGATACCGGAGAGGTATGCTACAGCCTTGGAACTCCGGTAATGGCGGGCTACAATGACAGTTGGTCCGAGGATTACTTTAATTACGACCCGGACAAGGCTAAGGAATTTTATGAGGCTTCCGGACATAAAGAGGGTGAAGTGACCATCCGTCTTTTAAGCAGAACAAGCATCCCTGACGGTATTCATTCGGTTATGGTGGCAAACCTTGAGGCCGCAGGCTTTAAGGTAGAGCTGCTGACCTACGATCAGGCATTGTTCAGCACCTATAACCTTGACCCGTCACAGTGGGATATTATGCTCGATAATAAGGGCGCGACAGGAAATATTGTGACCTGCTGGGATAATAACTTCAATCCTGAAAACCGTAAAGGAAACACCGTATGCTTTACTCAGGACGATACATTAATTGACGACCTTAATGCGGCGACAGCTACGGGCAGCGAAGAAGATATTGAAGCCTTCCACCAGCATCTTAAAGATCTGGCGTGCTGCAAGGGCCTGTTTACAAGCAAGACAATTATTGTCGGCCAGGATGGAATCATCGACCTTGCGCTGACAGGCAACATGGAACCGAGAGTCAACGCGTTTACATTTGCGTCGGACTATCAGTCCGTTGCGCAATAACAGTTATGCCGCCGCATAGCGCGGCGGCATAACCTCTATATATGAAATAAACGAACAGGAGGAATTTGATGTTACGTTATGTTGGCAAACGTCTGCTGCAAATGATTCCGATTTTAATTATTGTTGCAATTCTTATCTTCACGCTGATGTATTTTGTACCGGGCGACCCGGTTCAGATTATTCTGGGAGATAATGCATCTGAGGAACAGATCGCGGAAACAGAAGCAGCTCTAGGCTTAGATAAGCCGTATATTGTAAGACTTGGAAATTATCTTCTTGGAATCTGCCATCTTGATTTTGGCACTTCCTATATGAAGGGAACCGAAGTCGGTGCAGACCTTATGGAACGGTTTCCCAATACACTGATTCTGGCAACCTTAAGTATTTTGTTTACTATTGCTATCGGTATTCCCCTGGGGATTCAATGCGCCATGCGCGCCAATAAGGCGACGGATAAAATATTAATGTTTTTGACCATGCTTGGCAACTCTATGCCCGGCTTCTGGCTGGCCCTCCTGCTGGTTCTTCTGTTTTCGGTAAAATTGAACTGGCTGCCGTCCAATGGCGCGGACAGCCTTAAATATTTTATCCTCCCTGTAGTCGCGAACTCCATTGGCTCCCTGGCGGATATTACAAGACAGACCCGCTCGAGTATGCTTGAGGTCATACGTTCCGACTATGTTGTTACGGCACGCTCCAAAGGCCTTCCGGAAAACGGCGTCATCTGGAAGCATGCCCTTCCCAATGCATTAATCCCTATCATTACACTTTGTGGGAGCCGGTTCGGATTTATGCTTGGAGGAACAGTTATTATCGAAACCGTATTTTCTATTCCGGGAATCGGTACATATCTGGTCAATGGTATTAACAGCCGCGATTATCCGATTGTCCAGGGAAGTATTATTTATATCGCATTTATATTTGCATTTATTATGCTGCTTACCGATTTGATTTATGCTTATGTGGACCCACGGATTAAAGCGCAGTATGTCAATGCGGCGGCAAAGAAAGGAAAGGTGAAGGTTAATGAAAACTAAAGCTTACAAGAAAGACGGAAAAAGCATGAAGCCCGGTTCCCTTCCCTATATTTGGGCGCAGCTTCGCAAAAGCCCGGGAGCGATGTTTGGCTTGTGTTTTATTCTCGCTCTTTTTGTACTTTCCTTTCTTTCGCCGTTCATATGCCCTCATGCCTATGACGAACTTGTAATGAAGGAACGGTTTGCCCTTCCGTCTTTGAGCCACTGGCTCGGGTGTGATGAGGTTGGCCGCGACATTTTATCAAGAATCCTTTACGGCGCTAAATTTACTCTGAGTATTGGTATTCTTTCCACAGCCTTCAGCGCTGTGTTCGGAATTATCCTGGGAGCTGTTTCCGGATATTTCGGCGGAAAGATCGACACTCTGATTATGCGAATCCTTGATATTTTCCAGGCATTTCCAAACATTTTGCTGGCAATTGCCATTTCAACAGTTCTTGGCAAGGGCTTTGACAAAGTGATTTATGCCATTGGTATCAGTGGAATCCCGGCCTTTGCCCGGATGATGCGCGCCAATATACTGACCGTGCGCAACTCGGAATTTATCGAGGCGGCTTCGTCTATTAACTGTACGACCTTCCGTATTATTTCAAAGCATGTCATTCCAAACGCCATTTCGCCGCTGATTGTCCAGATTGCCATGGGTATCGCAAGCTCGGCGCTGGCAGCGTCGGGGCTTAGCTTCCTTGGCTTTGGCGTTCAGGCTCCTACGCCGGAATGGGGGGCAATGCTGGCGTCGGCCAGAGGCTATATGCGGGATTATCCCCACATGGTGATTATTCCCGGCCTGTTTATTATGCTGACGGTATTAAGCTTTAACCTTGTAGGCGATAAGATCCGCGACGCCTTAGATCCAAAACTTAGAGATTGATCGGAGGGAATACCATGGACAATATGACAAAAAATGATAAAAATTTCTTCTCTGTGGAAGATCTTAAAATTGAATACACCTCCGGCGGGGAAGCCATCCATGCGGTGAATGGCATATCCTTTGAGCTTGCTAAAGGGGCGACGATTGGCCTTGTAGGTGAAACAGGCGCCGGGAAAACATCGATTGCTAAAGCGATTATGAGGATTCTTCCCGATCACGCTACAAGAGCCGTCAGCGGCAAGGTGTTTTTTGAAGGCAAGGATTTATTAAGCCTACCGGAACACGACATGCGGGGCTACCGGGGCAAAAGTATTTCCATGATTTTCCAGGACCCTATGACCGCGCTGAATCCGGTAAAAACGGTTGTTGACCAGATTGCAGAAGGGCTTGTGCTCCACCAGAGGCTAAGCAAGCATGACGCCGAAAAAGAAGCTGTTAAAATGCTGGAAACCGTAGGTATTTCCGAAGATCGCGCCTATGAGTACCCACATCAGTTTTCCGGCGGCATGAAGCAGCGCGTCGTTATTGCCATTGCCCTGGCCTGCAAGCCGGAGCTGCTCATTGCCGATGAACCGACGACTGCCCTGGATGTGACGATTCAGGCCCAGGTACTTGACCTGATGAAAAATCTCCAGAAGGAGCTGGGCACAGCAATGATACTCATTACCCACGACCTAGGCGTTGTTGCAGATGTCTGTGAAAGCGTTGCTGTTGTTTACGCCGGAAAGATTGTTGAGTATGGAAGCAAGGAGGATATTTTCGACCATGGCTCACATCCATATACGATCGGGCTGTTTGGGGCGCTGCCTGACCTTAGCAAGGATGTGCGCCGCCTCTCCCCGGTAGAAGGGCTGCCGCCGGACCCGACGAATCTGCCAGAGGGCTGCGCATTTGCGCCGCGTTGTCCTCATGCGACCGACGCCTGCCGGTCGGGCGCTGTAGAAATGACGGAAATCCGCCCGAAGCATTTTGTACGCTGTATTCGCTGCAAAGAAATAAGGAGGGAAAAGTAATATGGCACTTCTTGAAATTGAACACCTTAAAAAATATTTCCCCTCTCCGCGGGGAATGGTTCACGCAGTCGACGATGTGTCCTTTTCGATTCAGAAGGGGGAAACCATGGGCCTTGTCGGTGAATCCGGGTGCGGCAAATCAACGCTTGGGCGGACGATCATTCATCTGCTGGAAAGTACGGGCGGAAAGATTAAATTTGAAGGCCAGGATGTGACCCGCTTAAATAAAAAGGAGCTTATAAAGCTGCGCGAGGATATGCAAATTATTTTCCAGGACCCATATTCTTCGCTGAATCCAAGGCTGACGCTTTTAGATACTGTTATGGAGCCGCTAAAGCTTTCCGGAAGGTTTAAAAAGGAAGAGCTGGAGGCAGAAACAACACGGCTGATGGATTTAGTTGGCGTTGAAAAAAGGTTCCGTATGTCCTATCCCCATGAGCTGGACGGCGGACGGCGCCAGCGTGTGGGAATTGCCAGGGCTATTGCCCTGAACCCGAAGTTTGTTGTATGTGACGAGCCGGTTTCCGCGCTGGATGTATCTATTCAGGCACAGATTTTAAATCTGCTTATGGACCTCCAGGACAAATACGGGCTGACTTATTTATTTGTGACCCATGACCTTTCGGTTGTGCGGCATATTTCCACAAATATCAGCGTTATGTACCTTGGGCAGATGGTGGAAACAGGGCCGACAAAGGAGCTGTTTGAGCATCCGCTTCATCCTTATACAAAGGTGTTGCTTTCAGCAATCCCGACGGTAGATATACATCATAAAAAATCGCGGATACTTGTCAAGGGCGAGATTAATTCCCCGATCAACCCGAAGCCGGGCTGCCGGTTTGCCCTGCGCTGTCCGTATGCGACGGACCAGTGCCGCGAGCCTGTGGAGCTTAAGGAAATAAGCAAAGGACATTTCTGCGCGTGCTGCCGCGCTGCTGAATTGAACAACTAAGAAGATGAATGGGGGATTTGATATGAAATCGCTGCGGGAACAATTTGAAATGGATTATGCTCCGGTTCCCTACACGGCAAAGCCCGGAGGAAAAGTAAAAATCCGCTATGCTTATGACGGGCCGTGGTATTTTTGGGAGCTTCCCAGGGAAGTCCTGAAAAAGAAAAAATGGACGCTTACATGTATGAGTATTGCTGTTTTTGTCCTTTTTATCATGTCGGCGCTCATACCCTGCGGGGTCAATGTATGGACGGTAACAGCGGTTGCCGGAGTCTGTGGCCTGGCTGCGCATGTTTTGGAGCTTTTTGGAATTATCCGGTTTCTGGCGGCCAAAGCATACACGACCCGGATGAATTACAGCTATGTGAACGGCATTATGACTATTGTACCGTGGCTCCACGGAATATGCCTTTTGGGCGCCTTTCTTTCCGGCGTGGCATATATGGTCAAAAATTCCGTAAATATGCCAAATATTGCGGCGTCCGCAGGCTATCTGGTATGCGCGGTTTTGTGCTTTATCATCGCGGCGTCCTATCAAAAAATCCCCTTTGGAACATGTAAAAATCAGACTGTAACAGACAGAAAAAAGAAGGCGTAAAATGAACGGAAAGAGATTAAAATATGCGGTTATCGGTTATGGCTTTATTGGAAGAAGGCATGTTAATACACTGAAAAACTTTCCAGATGTGGATTGCGTCGCTGTATGTGACATCAATCCCCAAAGGTGTGAAGAAGTAAAGGCACTTTATCCCGAAATCCAGGTTTATGAAGCTTCCAAAGAAATGTTTGAGAAAGCGGACTTTGACGGCGTGATTATTGCAGCAAATAATAACCAGCACAAAAAGCTGGCTATACAGGCGGCAAAGGCGGGCAGGCATATTCTTGTTGAAAAGCCTGCGGCGCTGACCGTAGACGAGTTTGATGAAATGATCCGGGAAGCGCAGCAGGCCGGCGTGACCTTAACGGTTCACCAGCAAAGACGGTTTGACAAGGATTTTTGCAGTGTTAAGGAATGTTATGACCGCGGTCTTGTTGGGAGAACCTATATGATTAAAAGCTCCCTTTACGGCTACAACGGAAATATGCATGACTGGCACGTATATAAATCCGAGGGCGGAGGAATGCTTTATGACTGGGGCGTACACCTGATTGACCAGATTTTGTATATGATTGACAGCCGGATTGTTTCGGTTTATGCTGATGTAAGAAATGTAATTAATAAAGAGGTGGATGATTATTTTAATATCATCCTCCGCTTTGAAAATATGGTTACTGTGCAAATCGAATTGGGAACCTATGTCCTTTCAGACAAAAAGGATTGGTTTGAACGTCATTGGTATGTTGGCGGAGATAAAGGCAGTATGTATGCGGATAAATTTAATCCAGAAGGAAAAATCGTGCGTACCTCGAGGCTTCTTGAAAATGCTGCCATGGATCAGGACAAATCATTAGCCTCCTATGGTCCGACCCGTTCCTTTGGCGTTCCCGCGCCTGGGCTAATCGTTACGGAAAATATTCCGGCAGTCAGCAGCGAGCAGATACAATTTTTCTCAAATTATTTCCGGGCAGTCCGGGGAGAGGAGGCGTTTCTGGTAAAGCTTCCCGAGGTGCGCCGTGTACTTTCGGTGATGGAGGCGTGCCGGGAATCGGCCAGGACAATGCGCAGTATTGCTTTTGAATAGTCGGAGGTTCTTACATGGAGAGAAATTATCTGCGCCCGGACAGCTTTGTTGAGCTGGATTTTACCGCAGAGGAGCATATGGGTATACATAGCCATTCAGATATGGAATTTTTGTTTATTATTAGCGGGAGAGTTGCGGTCCGTGTGGAGGAAAGCCTTTATCAGCTCAACCAGGGTGATATGCTTTTAATTAATGTCAACAGGAACCACAGCTATTCCGGCAGCCCGGATCTTGTTATGGGGCGTTTTCTGATCTCCTATAACAAGATCCGGGATTTCCTTAAAAAGAGCGAGGTTTTATTCTGGTGCAATTCGGCGGATGATGTGAACAGCGCCTATGATGAATTGAGAAAGCTGATCGGAAGGATATTAAATCAGTACGTCTATAAATCCGAAGCTAACAGTTTGTATTTAAACAGTCTTTATTATCAGATGCTCCATCTTATGGCAGAAAATTTTCTCCTGTCCGTAGATAATCACAATTATGACACAAAAAATGAGGCGGATAATGACCGGCTTAAACAAATTTTTTCATACATCCGTACCAATTACAGTAAAAATATTACTCTGGATGATTTAGCCCGTGAGCTGTACCTTTCGCCGACCTATATTTCAAAATATATACGTAAAACCTGCGGTATGCGTTTTATGGAACTGCTGACTACGGTGCGTTTAAGCCATGCTGTGGAGGACCTCCTATATTTTGACAGCTCAGTGATGAAGATTGCCCTAGACAATGGCTTTGCCAGTGTGGCGGCCTGCAATAAGGCGTTTAAAGAAGCCTACCAAATGACGCCGTCACAGTTTCGCAGGGAACGGCGCCAGGATAAGCGGGGATTATCGGCGGCAGAACAGGAGCGCACAAAAAGAATCGCCAGGAGCGTTGATGATTACCTGAATAAATATCCCCAAAAGACGGAACAAAACACGGTGACGGAAGGGCTTTCCCTGATGATCGAGGGGAACCGGGAGCCTTGCCTGCGCCGCAGTACATGCTGGCTGAAGCTGATTAATGCCGGGTCCGCTGAATCTTTAATGAACACAAAGCTTTGTTCCCAGATTGAAAAGCATAAGGAGCTGATGGGCTTTGAATACGTGAGATTTTGGGATTTATATGCCCCGGGGATGCACTTGGATATTAACGCGCCCCATGACGTCCAAAATTACAGCAGGCTGGATATTGTCACGGATTTTCTTGTTGGCCATCACTTAAAGCCTTACATAGAGCTTGGGGCAAAGCCTCTGCGTATTTTTAGAAATACAAGAAAGACGGTTGTCGATATAAAGCGTGAACTGGATTTTGTATCAGAAGAGCAAATTTCGGATTTCTATGCCGGGCTGGCGCGGCATTTTGTAGGCCGGTACGGCGAGGAGGAGGTTAAAAGCTGGTACTTTGAAGTGTGGGAAAAAACACAGATTGGCTATGAAAGCCAGTTAAGCTATTCCAGCACCGAAATATCCGAAGAACATCACAAGGCGTATTTTAAGCAATTTAACCGTATTGCGGGAGCAATAAGAAAAATCATTCCAGACGCAAAGCTTGGCGGAGGCGGCTTTGTCGTGCGGGTATATAGTCAGGAAGGCTTTAAAAAGGTGCTTTCTTTGTGGAAGAAAGAGCAGGAGCAGCCGGATTTTATTTCGATCACTTGCTTTCCCTACAGTCTTGAAAAAATGGGAAACAGGTATTATGAGAAAAGGATTTCAGATATGGATTTTGTGAGCCAGAATATTCAACTGGCGCACAAGGCTATGGAAGAAAATCATTGGGAAAATAAGGAGCTTCATGTTTCCGAATACAGCTTTAGCCTTTCAAACCGCAATGTGCTCAATGACAGTTGTATTAAAGGCGCTTTTCTTGTATCGAATATGGTATCTCATTTTGATCCTGTGGACATGGCCGGACACTGGCTGCTTTGCGATGTGTATTCGGATGAGAAGGACAGCGGCACCGTTTTGTTCGGAGGCTGCGGCGTTTTGTCAAAGGACGGTATTCCAAAGCCGGGCTATTATGCCTTTGAATTTTGGAATAAGCTTTATGAGGATGTTATTTTTAAACACGACAATATGGTTGTAACGCGGGGGCGCGCAGGATCATTCCGTATACTGTGTCACAATTTTAAGCGGCCCAATTATAATTACTATATTTCCGAGGAGGATGAGATTCCGGTGAAAAATCTGTCCGGTATTTTGGATGACCGGGAGTTTTTAACGCTGAAAATGGAAATCAGCCGTCTTGATGAAGGTACATATATTATCCGAAAAAACCGTGTCAACCGGAAGCACGGAAGCGTCCAGGATAAATGGATGGGGCTGAATATGGAATCTGGCCTGACGATTAAAGAGCTGGAATATCTTGAAAAAAGCAGTATCAGTGAAATTACATTGACAGAGCAGACGACTTGCGGCGGCAGCCTGTGTTTTGAAATTGTTTTAGAACCTAATGAAATTCAACTGGTTGATATTCGTATAAAGAGATGAAAAGAGAGAATGATGACAAAGAAAAAGACTTATAATATGGCGGCACGGCTTGGCATTTATTTTGCAGGGCTTTGGATTGTTTCACTGGGGATTGTGCTGTGCAAAAAATGCGGCTTTGGCATTTCCCCTATAAGCTGCGTTCCCTTTGTCCTGGAATCAGTCGTTCCGCTAAGCTTTGGCATGCTGACGATGATTTTTCATCTGGTCAATATTTTGATACAGGCGGTACTTAAGAAGGGGATTGATATTAAGCTGGTTTTGCAGGTTCCCGTAGCCGTCCTGTTCGGGTGGGGCATTGATTTGCTGCAAAAGCTGATTGTGATTACGCCAGATATGATAGCGCTGCGTGTGCTTGCCCTTGTGTTCAGCGTATTTTTTACCGCCCTTGGGATGCTGTTCATGGTCAGTATGAATCTTGTGCAAAATCCTCCGGACGGCACGGTAAAAATGCTGAGTATCCGGTGCCGGAGGGAGTTTGGCACGGTGAAAATCGCCTACGATGTCGTTTGCGTTGCCGCGGCGGCGGCCCTGGGGCTTATTTTTCTTGGAAAGCTGTCGGGAATCGGCATAGCGACCATTGTTTCAGCCCTATTTGTAGGCCGGACGGTGAGCTGGCTGCGCGGCGGGATTAAGCTACAATGCTTTTGACCTGGAGCGGCGCCGAAGGGGGAGAAATTTTTTGGAACAGCGAGAGGCGCTAAGTGCCGGTATTGCTAAGCGCCGGCCGAAGTAAAACTCAGATCAGATGAAAGCAGGGGAGTTAGCTTGGCGGGCATATCGTCTGTGAAAGAAGCCTTTTCGATCATATATTTTTCTGATGTATGTATCGAGTAGTTCAGTTGAATGATTAAATAAAGATTAGGCTAAAGGGAGAGCTGGTAAGTTTTGAAATTGAACTTTTTGATTGCTAATGCTATGATAAAAGCAATAAGATAAAAGCAAAGAGGAGGTTTTTTATGAGAAAGGCAAAGCTGATTGCAGATAAAGATTTTAAAAGGGCACAAATCGATGAGCGTATTTACGGCTCTTTTATTGAGCATCTCGGCCGCGCTGTTTATGGGGGGATTTACCAGCCGGGTCACCCGCTGGCCGACGAGGAAGGCTTTCGTACCGATGTACTGGACCTCGTGAGAAAGCTGGGCGTTCCTGTGGTACGTTATCCCGGAGGGAACTTTGTTTCCTCTTATCGCTGGGAGGACGGTATAGGCCCGGCGGCTCTGAGGCCAAAACGCCTGGATCTGGCATGGAAAAGTTTGGAAACGAATGAAGTTGGCGTCCATGAATTTGCCAACTGGTGCAAAAAAGCGGGAACAAGGGCCATGATGGCAGTAAATCTTGGAACCCGGGGAATATCGGAGGCCTGCGACCTGCTAGAATACTGCAACCACCCGTCAGGAACGTACCTGAGCGATTTGCGCGTTAAAAACGGGGCAAGAGATCCGTTTGGTTTTAAGCTGTGGTGTCTTGGAAATGAAATGGATGGCCCGTGGCAGATCGGCCATAAAACGATGGACGAATATGGACGGCTGGCGTCGGAAACGGCAAAGGCCATGAAAATTATTGACCCGTCCATTGAGCTTGTGGCCTGCGGAAGCTCGAATCTTCACATGCCTACATTTCCTCAGTGGGAGGCAACGGTTTTGGAGCATACTTATGACGATGTGGACTATATTTCCATGCATCAGTATTATGGCAATGGTGATAATGACAGCGAAGATTTTCTTGCATTGTCAGATGATATGGACAGCTTTATACGTTCCGTCATTGCAACCTGTGATTTTGTTAAAGCGAAAAAACGGGCAAAGAAAAATATTTATTTAAGCTTTGATGAATGGAACGTCTGGTTCCATTCCGGTGCGCAGGATAAAGATACGATTGAAAATCATCCGTGGCAGCAGGCGCCCGCCCTTCTTGAAGATATTTATACTTTCGAGGACGCCCTGCTTGTGGGCCTTATGCTCATTACGCTGATGAAGCACGCAGACCGGGTAAAAATTGCCTGCATGGCCCAGCTTGTCAATGTCATTGCCCCGATTATGACAGAAAAGGACGGCGGCGCGTGGTGTCAGACGATTTTTTATCCGCTCATGCACGCCTCTGCTTTTGGCCGCGGTACAGTGTTAGAGCCCGCTGTCACATCGGAAAGCCACGATACTTCCCGTCACGGCCAGGTAAGCGACGTAGAAGCGGTGGCTGTATATAATGAAGAACATTCGGAAATCCGTATATTTGCGGTCAACCGCAATATTGCAGAGGATGTGGAGCTGACTATAGATTTGCGCGGCTTTGGAAACGCCGCCTTTCTGGAGCATTTAATGCTTCATAATAACAATTTAAAGGCTGTCAACGGCCCGGATTGTGAACAAGTTTCACCAAAAGCCTGCCGGGATGTGGATAACCTTCAGGGGAAGGCAGTGTGCGTCCTTAAAAAAGCATCGTGGAATGTGCTGAGGTTTAAGTTATAGCAGAAGAAGGGGGCGTGTGGGAAGTAAGATGGTACATCAGGGGTTTAGTCTTGAATTTCAAGAGGCGCAGCAGGAACCGGAAGTCATGGTATTTGATTTGCGGCTAATTTATATTTTGTCTGGGGAAATGTCGGTGCATATTGGATCGGAAAATTTTAAAGCCAGCTCCGGCGATTTTTTCGTAATTAATGCAGGCCAGGAATATGGCTGGAAAAGCGCCAAAACGTGTCTGTTTGCCCGGCTTGAAATGAACTATAAGCAATTTGCAGGTAGGCTAAAAACACCCTGGCTCTATTTGATCTGCAATAGCGCGAGGCGGGATTTTGACGCAGATGTATATAGGCGCCTTAGAATGATTTTGGCCCGGCTAGTCCGGGAATATACAATACCTGAATCCATAGGCTTTAAAAGAGAGTGTCTGTGGTATGGCCTTATGGATATGCTTGTACAAAACTTTATGTTTCATGTACCTGAGTCTTTTGGGGAAATGCCTGCCAGCGAGCGTATACTTTATGTAATGCAGTATGTATGCGCCAATTATTGGGAGGAGCTTACAATGGATGCCGCTGCCAGGAAAATGCATTTATCAATGTCGGCATTTTCCAGATGGTTTAAAAAGCAGAGCGGCATGAATTATGGAGATTTTGTACAACAGGTAAGGATGTTTCATAGTGTGCAAAATTTACTTTATACGGATAAGTCCGTCACAGATACGGCGCTGGACAGTGGATTTTCCAGCGCCGCTGTATTCACAAAGCTGTTTCATAAAAAGTATGGGATGACGCCTACGGATTATCGTAAAAAATTTTATTTTCAGAAGCAGGAGAAATGTCTATTTGTCGAGCAAGTCCGATGTTCGCAGGAAATGGCGCTTTTAAATCAGTCGGAAGTGATGCAGGGTATAAATACGATTTTGGCTGATACACAACAGGGGAAAAAATGGGAAAATTGCTGGAATCAGGCCGTTAACATTGAGGAAGCTGTGGAGCTTATGTCGGCAAAAATGCAGCGGCAGATTTCAAGGCTTCACGAACAGCTTGGCTTCAAATATATTCGCCTGGGAAATATTTTTTCTGAAAAAATGAAGCTTCGGAAAAATCATGGGCTCCATGGTTTTAACTATGACAGTTTGGATGCAATTATAGATTTTATCATATCTTTGGGAATGCATCCTTTTATTAACCTATGCGACCGGGAACGTAGTGTGCGTCTGGCTATTAATGAAGCGCTATATACAGAAGGGCGGGAAGGAATTTTCGTGTGCTGGGAGGAAATGATTTCCGTTATTTCAGAAACTTTCCGGCATTTTGTGATGCGTTACGGACAGGAGGAAGTTTCTGACTGGCTGGTCGAGTGTTGGTATGATGACCGGGAACATAGATTTATGGGATTGGATGAAAACTATGTCAGAGGATTTCAGGAAATCGCCCGGGTTATTAAAAATATCGTTCCGGGAATCCAAATGGGCGGCTGTGGCCTGGCGCTGAATGTCAGTGAAGCCTATTTTAGAAATATTGTTAAGGAATGGCAGCAATGTCATTTCTCGCCAGATTTTATATCTATTTATATTTATCCTTATACAGATATTTACAGCCAGCTTTCAGATTTTGATTATACCCGGAAAAGCCTGGAGCTATGCCAGAATATTTTAAAACAGTATGGAATGGATCAGGTCCATATTTTTGTCTCAGAGTGGAATTTAAGCGTTTCTGCCCGGAATTTTTATAATGACAGTTGTGCGAAAGCGTCAATGCTGCTTGGCCACGCAGCGTCTTCCATAGGAAAGGCTAAAATGTATATTTATAGTATGGCCAGCGATCTGTCAGCAAATTATTATGATTCCTCCGCCCTGCTTTTTGGCGCGCCCGGGCTCTTAAGCAAAGACGGTTTACGAAAACCTGTTTTTTATGCGCTTTTGTTTATGAACCGGCTTTCGGGAAATTTGCTTTGTTCAGGGCCTTCATATATGATTACTGAGAAGGACCACGGCGAATACCAGTTGCTTTTGTTCCATGCGAAGTCCTTAGGCTATAAATACTATCTTAAAAAAGAGTATCATATTTTGCCGGAAGATTTGGAGGATGCCTTTGAAGATATGTCCGAAAAATGTATTGAGCTGGAAATCAGAGGCGCTGCGTATCGGGAATACTATGCAAAGTACGAGTTATTGGACACTGAAAATGGAAGTCTTTTGGACGCATGGTTAAACATGGGAGCAACGGAGGCTATGACCGTCAAAGATATTGACTATTTAGAAAGCATTACTTTACCAAGGGTAAAATTTAAGAAAATTTTTGCGGATGGGAATCTGCTGAGATTCAGGGAAGCTTTAAAACCTCACGAAATTCAATATATTCATATTTATCCAAGAAACTCCTGGGAGAAATGACAAATAAACATGTCATTTCTCCCGGGAAATTTTTTTTTACGCTAAAAACGCAAGGAAAATCAAATGAGTTGACGGTATTTGAGTGGAATAGAGTGAATTTCTTTTTGTACAATTAGTTTATCTTTTAATAAAGTTATTTTGGAGGAAGAGGTATGAAGTTAAAAAAATGTGTATCATTAATAACAGCTTTATTAACGGTTAGTTTAATAGCAGCTTGTGGCGTTTCTGAGGACAGGGGGAACAGAGGAGGTGATGAAAGTATAAAAGAGTCCATCAACGTTAATGATAAGGGAAATCAAACCGTGTCAGAGGAAGATGGAGATATGGCAGATATAGAGGTTATATTTTGGACATTAAATACAATACCTTCAGATCTTGACCTTGTGGAAGCTGCGATTAATGAGATCACCGAAGAAAAGATTAATACGACAGTACATTTGAATATTACAGAGATGGGAAACTATGCACAACAGTTGAATCTTATGCTTGCAGGTAATGAAAAACTGGACTTAATGGTCACACTTCCTGGAGATTCTGTTCATTTCAATTCTATGACCAGTCAAAATCAGCTTACAGATCTTACAGAGCTTCTGCCGGAATATGCACCAGAACTGTTAGAAACAGTTCCTGAAAGTTGGATTGAAGGAACATCTATTGATGGCCATATTTATTCGGTTCCGTCTTTTGGAGACAAAGCAACGCCGTTGTGCTTTATCTGCCGTACAGATGTGCTTAATGAAACTGGCATTAATGCTGATACAATAAAAACAGCCAGTGATCTTGATATGTTATTTGCTAAAGTGAAAGAAATTCATCCGGAAATAACACCGGTAGCCATTGGAAATAAAAAAATATTTCCAGTTCCGTACACATTAGACAATGATGGAAATATTATAAAATTTGAAGGCTTAGGCGAAGGTGATAATTCAATTATCTGTATTCTTGGCGATGAAGGTGCAGAGATTCAAAATTATTATGAAACTGATGAATATAAAGCTACAATTAAAAAAATGAAAGAATGGTACGACAAAGGGTATCTGTATAAAGATGGGGCGACTTACGAGGAAACGGGTGAAGCACTTGTTGCAACAGGAAATTATTTTGGAACATTTAGGATGCAGGCGACTGGCACAGAAGCTTCGATGAGTGCATTGTGTGGTTGCGATATATCTTTTATTCAGTTAGATGAAAATCCGATGATTGATACTGTTTCCTTAAGAAAGTTTACATGGGCAGTTCCTTCAACAGCAACAGAACCAGAAGCGGCAGTTAAGTTTATGAATCTTTTGTATACGGATGCCGAAGTACTTAATCTTCTGACATGGGGGATTGAAGATGTGCATTATCAAACATTAGAAGATGGATCTATTGATTTTATAGAAGGGCAGGATTCATCAAATTGCGGATATTATATTGGTGACACGACAGCAATTATTGGAAATGGTTTTTTAGCAAAGGTTAGAGCTGGACAGGATATAGATTTGCGTGAAAAGGCAAAAAACCTTAATTTGTCTTCCAATGTATCCAGATTTAACGGCTTTAGTTATGATATTTCAGGATTGGAAAATGAAGTTTCAGGACTGACAAATACAACAGAACAGTATCGTCCGGCATTAGCTTGTGGATTATATACAGAAGAATATTACAATGAATTTATACAGAAATTAAAAGATAATGGTGCAGAAAAATATTTAGAAAATGTCCAGTCACAGTTAGATGAATGGAGAGGACAGAGTCAAGAAAAATAGTTTGAGGAGGAATTTTATGTTACACAGAAGAAAAAAACTGGGAACCCTGGCGGCAGCGTTGGCTATGGTTATGGCGGCAGCCGGAGGCTGTGGAAATGGCGAGGCTTCCGAGGGAAAGAGTCCGGCTTCGGAAGCGGGGGAAAGCAATGTCAGCGCGCAGGCTGAAAGTACCGAAGAAGCATTGAAAAATATCAATGCGGGCGATGAGGATTTATCGGAAATCACAGTCGCCTTTTATAACACTATTGTTCCAACAAAAGATAATATTTCAAGAATTGAAGATGCAATTAACGACATTACGATACCTGAGATCCATACAAAAGTTACCTTAAATATTATCAGCATGGGCCAATGGGATCAGCAGATTAATCTGATGCTTTCTTCCGGTGAAAAGCTGGATCTTATGCCGACATTTTTCGCCGGGTCCACAGCGTTTAATACGATGTCGGGAACAAATCAGCTTGCTCCGTTAAATGATCTGCTTGACGAGTATGGACAGGGAATCCTTGAAACTGTACCAAAGGATTATCTCGAAACAACAAGCTTTGACAACAAGATTTATGCCGTGCCAATTTACAGAGATGTTGTCGGCTATTTATATTATGCCATGAGGACGGATATTTTGGAGGAGCTGGGTCTGACAGAGCAGGCCGAAAATATTTCTTCTATGCAGGATATTGAAGAATTATTAAAAATTGTCAAGGAAAAGACAGATCTTGTGCCTATTTGCGAAACTGCCGCCAGCGGTATTTTGGCATTTCAGTATGTTATGGTCAGCGGCGATTTTGAGGACGCCTTTTTCTATGACAGGCTGCTCAATGAGTATATTGTTTCGTCCAATGAGGAACCGGAACATGTTACAAGTCTTTATGACCTCGAAGAATATAAAGAATGTATCACCCTGTTTGAAAAGTGGTTTAACGAGGGGCTTGTCAACAAAGATGCGGCGACGGCTGAAGAACATGCGGAATATCATATTGCGGCCGGGAATACGTTCAGCACATTTTATTCTGCTGAAACTTCCACTGCCAATGCATTTCGGACAAAAGCCGAATATCCGGTAACAATTATTGAAGTATGTGAGGTTCCGATGACAACCGGCAATGTAAATACATTAAACTGGGTAATTCCGGTGACTTCCCAGGAGCCTGAGGCTGCGATGAAATTTATGAATATGATGTATACCGATGAACGTATTGTGAATCTGCTCAACTACGGGCAAAAGGATGTGGACTATATCATAAAAGCGGACGGAACTTTGACTTTTCCCGATGGAAAAGATATTGGCAGCGTTGGGTATCATTTTGAAACTTCATGGTTGTTTGGAAATCAATTTCTTGCAGGCGTATGGGAAGGCGACAGTGCTGATTTAAGAGAAAGGGCGCTTGAAATTAATCAAAATGCAAAACGCAGCCCGATTTTCGGTTTTACTGGTTCAGGAAATGGGATGGATACCCAGCTTGCGGGAATACTCAGTGCATGTAATGAATATGCTAACGGCTTGTAGTGCGGAGTCATGGATGTAGAAGAAAATTTTCCCAAATTTAAAGATAAATTAAAAGCGGCAGGCATTGACGATGTTGTCATATCGGTTCAGGAGCAATTAGACGGGTGGCTTGCCGATAAGGAAGGAGAAAAATAATGATCACTTATACGAATCCTATTTTAAGGGGCTTTAATCCCGATCCGAGTATATGCCGCCGGGGGGAAGATTTTTATATGACGGTCAGCTCATTTGAATATTTGCCAGGGCTGCCGATTTACCACAGCAAGGATTTAATCCACTGGGAAATGATCGGACATGCTCTTTCAGGGCCGGAGCAGATGGAGTTTGAAAATGCTCCTACAAATTCAGGGATTTTTGCGCCTACATTCCGTTACCATGACGGATGGTTTTATATTGCCTCCACAAATGTCAGCCGCCCGGGTGCTATGACTCCCGGAGGCACAGGAAACTTTATTATACGCGCCAAGGATCCAGCCGGGGAATGGTCAAAACCGGTGTATGTTTTGCAAAACGGGATCGACCCGGATTTGTTTTTTGATGATGACGGCAGCGTTTATTTTACAAGTACAGCGGATCTTTCAGAAAACGGCGTAAATAAATCAGGAACGCAAATGTGCCGGATTGATATTGAAACAGGTGAGAAAAAGACAGAAAGCAGGATTATTCATTATGGGTGCGGCGGCTGTTACCCTGAGGCGCCGCATATTCTTAAAAAAGACGGCTGGTATTATTTAATGCAGGCGGAAGGAGGAAACCGATACGGGCCATATGGAAACGATTGCCCGGGCGAGGGATGTTTGGGGGCCTTATACGCCTTGCCCTCATAACCCGATTATTACGGCCAGAGATGCCAATGTTCCGCCGCTTTCCGGCATAGGACATGCGGATATGGTGCAGGCGTTGGACGGAAGCTGGTGGATAGTCTTTTTGTGCAGCCGTCTTAGTATGCCTTATTATCATCATCTTGGGCGTGAGACAGCGTTGGCTCCCATGGAATGGGAAGATGGATGGCCTGTTGTGAATGGCGGGCGGCTTCCTGTGGATAAAATGTCTGTGGATCGGGAGCCTTTGTGGACAAATGAAGAAATGGCTGATGATGTGGCTGTTCCCAGCCGGCATGTGGATTTTTCTAATGGTTTGCCGCGGGAATGGGTCAGTATCCGAAAATATTTTAATAGCTATGAAATATGTGAGAATGGTATCCGGCTTAGGGGGAACCAATACTGTCTGAGCGACAGGAATACTCCGGCGTTTTTTGGACGCCGCCAGCAGGATTTTGAGTGCCGTTTGGAAACATGTATAAGCTTTGAACCTTTATCAGATAACGAAGAAGCAGGAATTGCGCTCATGCATCGCCATGACGGCCATTATGAGCTTGTAGTTACCCGGCGCAATGGCGCCAGGGTACTTTTACAAAGGCGGTGTTCCGGAGATATGGTCACAGAAAAGATGATTGATATTTCCCATCTTTCAGGAAATTATCTGTGCCTGAAAATTGTTGCAGACCGGTATAATTATGAGTTTTTTTACAAAACAGGAGAGCAGTCCGGCGGAAACTATGAAAGCATTGCAGCCGCCCAGACAAAAATGCTGTCCTCTGAAGTGGTTGGCGGATGTATGGGAACCTGGGCCGGTATTTATGCTTCCGGCAATGGCGTCGATTGCCGCAATGCCGCGCTGTTTACCTGGTTTGAGTATGAGATCCTTCCTGAAAAGCCTAAGCGTCCGATGTATGGTTTAGAATAAGCGCCACGGGAGTATAGATATTTACCAAAACTGGACAGATATTTACAAGAACAATTTTGGCGGCCATGGTACAATGTCCACGTGAAGTGGACATTGTACCGCGTTTTTCGCGCGGCGAGGGAAGCGAGCCATTCTGCTGCGCGAAAATACGCAATGCGGCAAAGCCATACCATGGCCGCTGTTATACTATAATAAATATGTGGAAGGTGAATTTATGGGATTAATACAAGATACGAAAAAAGTGAGAACTGCTATTGTCGGGTGTGGGAGTATCAGTGATATTTATTTCCAAAATATGATTCAGAGATTTCAGATTCTTGATGTTGTTAAATGCTGCTCGAAGGGCGGGAACAGCGCCGTAAAAAAGGCGGAACAGTATGGCGTAGAAAAAAGTACACTCGATGAGATTTTATCAGACCCGTCCATAGAGCTGATTGTTAATCTGACGCCGGCGCCGCAGCATTATGATATTATAAAAGCTGCTCTGGAGGCGGGAAAGCATGTTTATACAGAAAAGGTGCTGACGCCTGACCTGGACTCGGCGAAAGCTTTAATGGCTCTGGCAAAGGAAAAGGGGCTGTATCTTTGCGTTGCCCCGGATCTTTTTCTTGGCTCTGCCTGGCAGTGCGCCAGGGAACTGATTGACCGGGGGATGATCGGCGAGGTGACATCCGTACTGGCAAGTATCAATCAGAATGTGGGAGATATTTGTGAGATGTTTGGATTTGTCAATGAACCCGGCGGCGGTATTGCTTATGATTTTGGCATTTATTTGATCTCGGCTATGGTTCATCTGCTTGGCCCGGTGGAAAGTGTCTGCGGAATGATGCAGAACCGCTTCCCTGACAGGATTTACCGGAGCGCGGCGAACCCACATTTTGGAACCGCTTATACATTTGCCAATGACAGCATGATGAGCGGAACACTGGCATTTAAGAACGGAGCTATAGGTTCAATCCATATGAACGGCACAAGTGTGAGTACACCGCTGCCTATGTTTATGGTCTATGGAACAGAAGGAATTTTATCTTTGCCAAATCCGGGGCTGTTCAGTGGGGAAGTGAAGCTGTATCGTGCCGGAAGCCTTGAGCCATCGCGTCAGATTCCGGCCCATGGCCTTGATGAAAATTCCCGCAGCGCCGGTGTTGCCGAAATGGCCTGGGCGATCCGGCAAAACCGTCCGGCCAGAGCGAGCGCTGAGTTTGGCGTACATTGCCTGGAGGCGATATGGGGACTTGAGCGCAGCAGCCGCAGCAAGTCTTTTTATACAATGACAACCTCATGTGAAAGACCCAAAGCCCTCCCAAGGGGATTTTTGGGAAAGACCTTTTTCTCTGTCGATGAGGAAGGGGCTTTAGTTTTATAAAATGTGTGAAAATACAGAAACAGCGCCCTGCTAAAATGACAGGGCGCTGTTCTTCTCGATTATCCGATCGAAGGCGCGTTTGGCCTTCACAGATTATGCGGCACTATTTATTTGCGGCGATCCATTCGTCCAGCTGCCTCTGGGCCTCGTCCACAATTTTCTGGGCGCCGGAGGCGTTAAGCTTTTCAATAAATTTTGGAAGCTCTGTTTCGGGGTCAACAGTACCGTTCTCAAGAGCTGCCTTGAACTCCTCAATGACATTGGTTGTGGCTGTCAGTTCATTTTGAAGCGATGTGGTGTCTAATGTAAACCCAAGATACGGCGATGTTTCGGCATTATTCATGGCCTCTAACTGTTGCTGGCGCATATCTGGGGAAGTACCCTTCCACGGAAGGATGGAAAAGTTATCGCCATATAGGAAATCTACTGTGTGATACTGGCAGGAGGAAACATCCTGGCCTTGGATATAATCCGCAGTACCGTCTTCAAGCACCTGATAATGGACGCCCTCAACGCCCCAGGCCAGAAGGTTATTAATATCTGCATTGGAAAACATGAGGTTGAGGAACTTCATGGCCGCGTCAGGATTTTTTGATGTTGTCGGGATTCTCCATGTAAATACGTTGCAGCTTCCGGTACTGATAGGAATCGGATTGAGCTCCACCACTGTCAGATCGTATCCTGTTGTTGTTCTTTTTGCGTCCGGGCTGTCCACGCCGCCTTTGTAGATCATGGAGAATACAACGCCGGAGCGGATCAGAGTATCTGCGTCGTCTGTTGTTGTTGCCGAATCCTTGTAAATATAGCCTTTTTCATACCATTCTCTTGCAAGCATACAGGAATTTTTGTAGGCTTCGGACGCATAGTGGTTGTAAACGGTTGGCGTATCTGAAGAATAATCAACAGCGACAAGATAGTTATTATCCCCAAGAGAGTCATAAATAGCCGCATCTTCCTTTGCCGCTCCCATATCAACATAGGCCGGAGAGAAAATAGAACCGCCCATGCCTGCGGACACGGGGCTCATTGTCGGCTCTTTTTCAAGGATGACGTCATAAATAGGCTCTAAATCCTGCATACATGTCACCTGTTTTGCCTGCTCTAAAAGCCCGTGTTTCTCAAGAATATCTGTGCGCATGGCAACAAGTGTGGAGGCGGCTTTATTAAAATATGTCGTCAGGCTGTAAATATTCCCGTTCATTTTTGTCGCATTTATCAGATCGCCTAAGTTGGCTTTTGTATCCTGGCCGTATTCTTCAAGCAGGTCATTTAATGGAAGAAGCTGGTTTTGTGAGCACATAGAGCTAAATGAAGATGAACCGCTCGGATAGGTGACAAGGACATCCAGGTCTTCATTGCTTGTAATCATCAGGTTGAGCTGTTGGGCGTAGCTGCCGATTTCAATGGCCTTTAAAGTAACATGGACGCCGATCTGCTTTTCACTGATAGCATTAATGCCGTCCTCAACCTCCTTTGCCGCGTTTTGGTTAACGTTGCCGATGATGGGATAGGCCATAATAATTTCCTCGATTTCGCCGTCATAGTCGGTGACGCTGGTGTCTGTCTCTGATAAAGAACCTGATTCTCCCACGGCCGGGTCTGTGGAGCCAGCCGCATTTTTGCTGCCGGCAGAAGAACTGTCAGCGCCGCTGCCCTGGCCAGCTTCCTGCTTTTGGCCGCTTTCAGAATTTCCGCAGCCACCAAGGCATGTCAGAACCAGCCCCATAGTTAATGCATATGCTGCAAGTCTTTTGAACCTCATAATAATACCTCCCTGTAAATCGTTTTTTCATTAATTAATTGATGATTGGAATATTTAATACGGAAGGCGTTTTCCCTCCGCTATAAATCGTTTGCCGCGCTTTTTTTGCCTTAGTCTGGAGCGACCAGATTCCCGGCGTATTCGTATGGATACTGTATTGCGGGAAGTCTGAGGACGACACATCTAACCGTATGCGGGAGCCTTTTTTGATTTCCCATGCAATATCCCACGTATCAATGTTTATTTTGACGACTGTATCCGGCACATAGTCCTGGCGGTTTGCAGAATGTTCCCGATAGGCAAGAGTTGTTATGCCGGAACGGATATTATAAGCGCTGCCATCTTCAAAAACTTCCATAACTTTCAGTGAAAATGAAGTGTCCCTGGCATCGGAGCTGACATAGAGGTCTGCGTTTATTTGGCCGACGATGAGTGTATCTTTTGTAAAAGGCTCCGAAAGAAAGGAAATAACATCTTCCCGGTAATTCATTTCGGGCTGCTTTAAGCTCCCGATAGCCTCGCTGCTTGAAAAGCAGGATTCAGCGCCGTGGGAAGGCAGGGGATTGTCGGGATCGTAAATAAATTCTGTATGGCCTGTATCGGCTGTTTCTGTGGCAAGGACATATTTTTTTGCGTCCAGATAGAGTTTAAGACAGTCATTGGATTTTGGCCATTCTTCTTGTGCAAGCCATTGATCCCGGCCGATGACATAGAGTGAAACCCCGTGTTTTGGTGCTTCTTTCTTTTTTAAAAGCTGCTCGAACCAGTAAAATACCGGTAAGATAGAGGCATTGTCAAGGTGCTGGCACAAATGGCCGGAGAGCGCCGGTTCCATGCCATGCTTCCATGCCCCGATGCGCAAAAGGCAATGCTTTTTCACGGACTCCTCCATTTCATTATAGCCGGAAAGCGCGCTGCCAAGATGGTGGTCATACCAGCCTTCTTCGATGACTACCGGGATTTTGACTTTTGAGGGATTATTTCTTAATATGCTCCAAAAGCCCTCCTGCCAATAGCTGTCTGAAAAATCGGGGTGGGTAATAAGCTCCCGGTACCAGGGAAGCTCGGTTCCCCACAAATCGGTATCGACATGGATCTGAGGGCGGTACTTAAATGAAAGGAGCCTGTCGGCAGTGATAGGGCCTTGGGTATTCCCGGCATTTCCCATGGCCCAGGCTGTCAGTATGTCCTGGCGGAAAAGGCCGTCTTTATATGCGGAGACAAAACGGTTCGTGCCATAGACAGACAGGTACATCCCTTTGACCTTTTCGGGAACAGCGTCAATGATGGCCCATCCGGTTAAAGCCAGGTAGGAGGCGCCGAAAAATCCAATGCTTTCGCACCAGGGCTGCTTTGCCAGCCAGTTGACAGTATCGATTCCGTCATTGCGTTCATTGACATTCGGTTCCCAGACGCCTTCGGAGCCGCCGACGCCCCGGGAGAAGGAAATGACATAAATATAGCCTCTTTGAGCAAATTCCCGGCCGCAGACTTTATAAACCGGCATGTCGTGGGGATAACAGCTTCTCTGTAAGAGAACCGGAAGAAGGCTTCCAGATAAGGAATTGGGATAAAAAATATAAGTTTTCAGCCCGATTCCGTCGCGGGCAGGAATCATTATCTCCGACATTTGTATATTGTCGGCGGTATATTGCCGCGGCAGCGTATCAAATTCGGACGCAATGGCCTGTGCTTTGTCAGATATATATTTACTAAAATCCATATGAAAAACCTCTCTTAATATTCGTTTAATAGTTTGACTGTTAAGCTATTCATTCGATTCATGTTTTATATCTTCAAGCTCCATTTCCAGAAGGGCAAAGCCCAGGGTCTTTCCATGCATGTCTACCGCAAGGGAGCGGGTAACGCCGCCGCCCAGGGCGTCCTCCATGACAAAATTCAAGGCGTAAATGTTAGGCAATTCATAGCGCGTGACCTTACCGTGGACAATTTCCCGGAAGTAATTAGCGACAGCTTCCTCAGTGACCTTTTCTTTAATAAGAGGGAAATCCTCTTTTTTGTAGGCAATAACGGAAATGACGGAGATATTTCCTTTATCTCCGGTTCTTGAATGGGCAATTTCCCGAAGCTTCATTTATTACACCTCCATATAGCTGACTTTTATTGAAATATCCTCGCGGGGAACGAGAATCGACGCAATGGAAATAATTTCGCGCACGGATTTTACCGCCCCGCCGCCCCCAGCCGGGCCATTGGTGTATAACGCTTCTACTTCATTTCCGATCATGCGGGCGCTGTGCGCGTCCTTTGTGCGGGCGGCAACCCGCAGCCGGATTTCCATTGGCGGATATACAGACATATTCTGGCTAATCTGTGAACCGTAAAGCGAATTTACGCCCATTTCGTCAATGCGCAGCTCTTCATATTTACATCCGGTCAGTGTAAGGCGTTTTCGTATAATTTCTCCCGCCAGCCGGGCGCGGGCCAATGCGGTGGCGCCGCCGTAGCTGATTTGCCCTTCTCCGATATAGCAATCCTTGTAGCCAATGCTTACCTTGTACATGCCATTGTGCTTACGTCCTGTAACGCCGTGGATGCTGACCCGGTCGGGCCCCTCCTGGGCTACGCTGACCTGGCTGAAATCAGCAATACAATCCGGTGTAAAATAGCTTGAGGGATCCTGGATCTCATAAAGAATCTGCTCTTTGCATGTCATTTCGCTGACGACGCCCCCCGTATTTTCAAGTTTGGTGATTATAAGGCTCCCATCCTCAGAAAATTCTGCGATGGGAAATCCAAGATCCCAGAGATCCTTTACGTCCTTATAGCCAGGGTCACAAAAGTAACCGCCAGTTACCTGGCCGGCACATTCCAGCAGATGTCCGGCGATCGTCGCTTTGCCAAGGCTGTCATAATCATCGAAGCTGTACCCAAATTCATAAACAAGAGGTCCGACCACAAGCGCCGGGTCTGCTACACGGCCGGTAATAATAATATCTGCACCGTTTTCCAGCGCTGTGACAATTCCCTGAGCGCCGATATAGGCATTGGCAGAAATTTTTGTGCCTTTAAGCTCCTTGAGCGGGGCGCCGGTTTCTATGACGGTATTATTCTGATAACGCTCTAATTGGCCGGAAATATCATCTCCGGTAACGGCGGCGATTTTAAGCCCATGAACGCCCATGGCATTGGCCATATCGACGGCTTTTCTCATGGCGGACAAAGGGTTTGCCGCGCCCATATTTGTGATAACCTTGACCCGGCGCTTACTAAGAGTTTTCAAAATATGTTCCATACGGTACTCAAATAAATCATTATAGCCTTTGGTTTTATCCTTCAGCTTTTGAAGCTGCGCAAGGGCAATCGTTCTTTCTGCCAGACATTCAAAAATAATATAATCCAGGTTCCCGCGCTCCATAAGCTCAATCGCCGGTTCAATTCTATCTCCGCCATAGCCGGCGCCGGAACCAATACGAACTGTTTTCATAGATGTCACCTTTCTTTGAATCATAGGGAGTATATTTCCGTAACTATTCAGCCATGCGGCTGGTGATACGCCATAATCGAGGATTCAGCCTTGTTGGCAGCATAAGCAGCGTTAGCTGCGTGAATCCGAGATGCATGGCTGAATAGTTACATATTTCCCGGCGATTAATACCGGGGGAGTTGACTTGGCCATGCTATTCAAAAAAGCCTGCCGTTATACGGTTTGCTTATGATGGCGAAATATTAACTCAATATAGTATAACGTTATACCAACATTTCATAAATATAGTATAACGTTATACTAATATAAAGTCAATAACATTTATAAAATTTTAGATTTTTTTAGTAACTATTCAGCCCTTCTCAGACATAGGGTGTTTAGCCTGAATCGAGGATTCAGCCTTGTTGGCGGCGGTGAGCAGCGTTAGCTGCGTGAATCCGAGATGGCATGGCTGAATAGATACTGTTCGCAGGATACCTGTGAACAGCATCTAACTATTTTAGTAATTATGCAGGGGGGCAGTGCGTGCTGCATTGACCAGGAGTAAAACGTAGAACTATTGCAAAAACCCCCGCGGTAAATTGATATGATACCAAATTGCCACGGGGGTTTTGATTATAATCCAAGTTCTTCCTTATAATGCTCATACATTGTATCTGCGTCAGCAGCGCCATAGGAGGCATAAGTAATATAGCCCTCTTCGTCAACGATCAGTGTCAGAGGAATGGAACTTGTCGGATAAAGGCTGGATACCGCAAGACTTTCGTCAATGGCAATATTAAATGTATAGCCATTTTCCTGAGCAAAATCCTCCACATCTTTTGCACTGTCGCCGCAGTTGACTGCAAGAATGACAACATCATCTGGATAATCCTCGCTTAACCGCTGGAAGGCTGGCATTTCCTGGACGCATGGCCCGCACCAGGTTGCCCAGAAATTGACAAGAACTTTTTGACCCAGATAATCGGAAAGCTTTACCGTATCGCCGCCAACCAGCGTGACTTCAAAATCGGTAGCAGGAACTTTTTCTTCAGTTTCACTGTCAGAGGTATTATTTTTTACTTCATTGTCAGAAGTCTGTGCGCTATCCTTTGCGCTGTCGTTTTTGGAGCTGTTAGCATTTCCAGAACAGGCGGACAGGATCAATGCTGCTGTAAAAATTATACAAAATAAAATTCGTGTTATATTTTTTCTCATTAAAAGTCTCCTTTCTGTAATCGCCACAGGCTGAGTCAAAAGGTGAAAAATAAACCTGTGACACTAATCGGCTTTCATTTATAGTGATACCGCCGGACGGCGGCATGTCCGTTTATGCAGTCTCCGTTATTTTTGGCGGAACTTTGATGTTTTGGCCGTATATGTTTCCAATGAATTGCGTCAAAGTGACAGACATTTTTGCAGGCTCCACATTGAATACATTCTTTATCGCCGACTTTTTTTATATCCATAAGACAATGGCGTACACATTGATTGCAGTGCGTACATTTATTTTCGTCAACCTGAATCCCCAAAACAGAGATTCGGGAAAAGAGCGAATAAATGGCTCCAAGAGGACATAAAAAACGGCAGAAGCTTCGATAGATAAAGCATGTGCTTCCGATTATAAGGATAAGTACAAAAACCTTCCATGTAAATAAAACACCGGCTACAGCCCGCAGCGAAGGATTAGACAGGACAAGCGTCAGCCCGCCCTCTAATGTTCCGGCCGGACAAATATATTTGCAGAAAGCCGGCAGTGGAAAGCCGTTTTTAAATGCAAAGAAAAGCGGAATATAAATAACAAATATAATAAGGATGATATATTTTAAGTGGGATAAAATATGTGTTATTTTATTTTTCTTTAATTTAGGCACCGGAATTTTATAAAACAGCTCTTGAATAAGCCCGAAAGGGCATAAAAAACCGCAGATCATTCGTCCAAGCAATAGACCTGACAGAATTAAAAAACCAAGGATATAAAAGGGAAAGCGTTTTGGCGAGCTGCTTAAGGCATTTTGCAGAGTTCCAAGGGGGCAGGCGGCAATGGCACCAGGGCAGGAATAACAGTTCAATCCGGGAACACAAACGCCTTTGCTTTTTCCCTGATAAATTGACGCCTCTCCAAAGCCTTTTAAATTCGCATTATAAATCAAAGCGCTGGCAAGCTGTATCAATTTTCTTTTCATAGACAACTTCATTTTAACCGATTCCAATACACTCCAGACATATTCGGATCGCCTTGGTCCATGTTGTATGGAAATCGCCCTGAACAATACCAGCCGTTAAAAATGCCGCTGCGGTAAGAAATAAAATAATTCTGAGAACAATTTTTTTACTCATAGAATTTTGCAGGCACAATATACAATACCGTTTCGTGGGAGTGCCGTCTCCTTTCTTTAGGATGTCCGTTTCTTTTACGGCAGCAGGGAGCAATCTGACTTTCATCTAAAGCAGAGCAGCGATAGCGCAGCATGACTATTCGATATAATGTCAGGAAAAATATTCTCCCTTAATATCACATTATATGTTAAATATAATGAAATATCAATGCATGAGTACATTCGTCATTGTAAAGTAGAAAGCAATCATGTAATATTACTATGAAAGCCCCGGACGGCGGCTGTGAGGCAGGGCGTGCTTGCACGCAATGACTCACAGACATCGGACGGGCAAGGTGGTATGAGTGCGGGGTGC
>JAGZDD010000076.1 GCA_018369015.1 Clostridiales bacterium
CCTTATTTGTTGATGCGGGAACCCATAAGGGCGTGAAGCTGCCTATGGAGGGCAACGACCTTGAGGATGTTCTGGTGAACGTGGATTTCTTAAAGGCAGCCTCTCTCCATGAGGAAATTAAGCTTGGTGAGCGTGTTGTTGTCCTTGGCGGCGGTAATGTGGCCTGTGACTGTGCCGGAGTAGCGCGCCGCCTTGGGGCTAAGGAGGTCCACATGGCCTGCCTTGAAAGCCGGGAAACAATGCCTGCGGCAAAAGATGAGCTGGAAGAGGTTGAGAAGGATGGTGTTTTAGTCCATCCGGCTCAGACGTTCAATAAGATCGTGTCCGAAAACGGCAAGGTTGCCGGAGTGGAATTTTCTAATGTGAAGTCCTTTACCTTTGATGAAAACCGCCGGGCAATTATTGAAAAGGAAGAAGGCTCCGAGCATGTGATTGCCTGCGATACGGTTATTTTTGCCGTAGGCCAGGGGCCGGATCTTGACGCTTCTTTTGGCGTTGAGCTTGGAAGAGGCAACCGCATTGTTGTGGATAAGGACTATAAGACAAGCAGCGAGGGCGTGTTTGCCGCCGGTGATGTTGTTACAGGTACAGCTTCCGTTATCCAGGCCATTGCCGAGGCGCGCAAAGCTGTCTGCGCGATTGATAAGTATCTGGGCGGCGACGGGGATATTACAGAAAAGCTTGCTCCGCAGCAGGAGGCCGATCCATGGATTGGAAAGATCAAGGATTTCGCTTATATTAAGCGCCAGAAACCGGACTATATTGATGATGACAAGCGCTGTCCTGGCTTTGCCTTAAATGACCTTGGCTTTAACGAGGATACTGTACAGTGCGAAGCAAGCCGCTGTCTCCAGTGTGACCTGCGCTTGCAGCTTGCGCCGCAGAAATTCTGGAGCGATTATCCAATCAACTGATTCGGGGAAAGGATGGAAACTGCAATGGATAAAGCAAATCAGACGATTTTTATATGCTCGGCTGCCGGCGATGACCGCCGCGCCCAGATTAACCGCGAGCTTCTTGAGAAAAATGCAAAGGCCCTTGTGGACGCTGTAGCACAGGCGGGGAAAGATGCAGATAAAATATATATTTATATACCGGAGACTTACGAGGCTGCCGTGGCGGCCGTAGAGCCTTTGGCTAAGGAAGCCGGGATCAGCGTTGTGACCGGGGATGACAGCCCGGTCTGCCGTGACAAGACGGCATTAATCAGCGTGTTTAATGGAAAAATTGTCCGCCCTTATTATGAGGAAGATCAGGAAACCTTCCGGGGCTATGAAAATATTGCCAAGATAATTGTTGGCGCCGAGGATGTTTTAAGAAAAGCCCTGGGAACAGAGGATAAAAAGCTTCTGTATATCAGCGGGGCTGTGAAAAATCCGGGCTTTGCAGAGGTTCCTTACGGAACAAGTCTTAAAGACATTATTGCTGTGGCTGGAGGCGTAAAGGATGGTTCCACAGTGAAGGCTGTCCTTGTCGGCGGGGAGCTTGGAAAGTTTATTGCCCCTGACGCCCTGGAGCAGACGGTTATGGAAAAGGGCAGCGAGATATTTACCGGCGGTATTGAGGTTATTGACCAGACATACTGTGCGGCGGATTTTACAAAGAGCCTTATGGAAGCTGTTAAAAATGATTCTTGCGGGAAATGTCCGCTTTGCCGGGAAGGTTCCTACCAGTTTTATACAATTTTTAACGAGATTACTAACGGAAAAGCAAAGGTCAGCGATGTAGCCCTTCTTAAAGATCTGGCCGATACAATTGGCTGGGGCGCTTTCTGCCAGTTTGGCCAGCATATGGTAAACATTGTAAAATCTGCCTTTGAAGTTATGGGCGATGAAATTGAAGGGCACATTAAGCGTAAGAAATGTGACGCAGGCGTATGTAAGAGCTTTATGACGCTGGCAATCCTTCCGGATAAATGTACCGGCTGCGAGGAATGTGCCGATGTTTGTCCGGAGGATGCTATTGAAGGCAAGGCCGGATATATTCACATGATTGATAATGATATGTGTGAGAAATGCGGAAAATGTATGGAAGTGTGTGAAGAGGACGCTATTGTTGTTGTTGGCAGCGTGAAGCCGAAGCTCCCAAAACGTCTGACCCGCGTGGGAAGATTCCGCTAGATATGATTTTCAATGAAAAAATTGAAGGCCTGAGGGGCCGTCTCATCGTGTCCTGCCAGGCCCTTCCCGACGAGCCGCTGCACTCCTCCTTTATTATGGGCCGTATGGCCCTGGCTGCCTGCCAGGGCGGAGCCGCGGGCATACGGGCCAACACCCGGGAGGATATTTTAGAAATTAAAAGCCTGGTCGATCTTCCGGTCATTGGTATTGTGAAGCGGGATTATGAAGGAAGCGATGTCTACATAACCCCGACTATGGCTGAGGTGGACGAGCTTGCGGGGCTTAAAAGCATGGCCCCGGAAATCATTGCCGTAGATGCTACGGGGCGGCTGCGGCCCGGTGGCGTGACACTGCCGGATTTTTACAGGCAGATCAGGGAAAAATACCCCGGCCAGCTTCTTATGGCGGACTGTTCCACTGTGGAGGAGGCGCTATTTGCGGACCGTCTCGGTTTTGATTTTATCGGAACGACAATGGTGGGGTATACGCCAGAAAGCCGCCATTTAAAAATTGAAGATAATGATTTTGAAATTCTCAGAGAGATTGTAGCTAAGGCGCGGCACCGGGTCATTGCCGAGGGGAATATTGATACCCCGGCAAAAGCCCGCCGGGTCATTGAGCTGGGCGCCTACTGCGTAGTTGTTGGTTCGGTCATCACCAGGCCGCAGTTCATTACAAAACGGTTCTCGGAGGCGCTTTAATTGCAAGACGTCCACCGGACGTCTTGCTGTGAGCTTGCTGTCGTATCGCAGCGGATAGGTACTAAAATTCTCTGGATATTTCAAAAAAGACAACCTCATGGGCGGAAACCTTACAGTTTAACGTAAGTGTTCCGTCCGAATTTTTGTAAAAAATACTCTGGGAAGGAATACAGGTCATTGAAAAGTATTCCTGCTCCCCTGGCGACAGATTGCGTATATTGTAGCTTAACCGCTCAAAGCTTAGATTGCCCTGGAACCACATGCGCGCCATCTGGTCCAAAAGGCTTCCGTGGTCACGGTCTAAGATGTGGCGCTTTATTTTATACTGCCCCGCAGGGAGATTATAAAGCTGGAAGGACATATTTACCGGAGATACGGTATCAAATATGGAATAAGTGTCCTGGACGCTGACCTTGTCGGAATGGTTCAGGCAGTAGTACTTGCTTATATGGGCATAGTTAAAGGCAAGTATCGCGTAATTGTTCGTTCCTTTGTGGGTTACAATATAATTTTCACCTTCACAGACGATCGCTGTACCAAGCTGGCTTAAAAATTCGTAGGCGAAAAAAGCCGGCTTTTTTTGTCCGTGTTCATTTAGAAGCCCAATGCCGCCGGCTTTTGTTGAAGGGAAATCCATATATTCCTCGGCCAAATCGCCTAATAGCCAGTAGCCCATCATAGCAACGTCATTTTTTAGCCTGAGAAAGTTCCGGCATATAAAGGTCGCCTGGAAACAGGAATCGTTAATGTGGTTTTTTCCGGCAAGATCCGAGTTATATTCTGTAATAAAGATCGGAGGGAGCTGCCGGTAATACTTTTTCAAGTCCTCAATAAAAAATTGGAGCTTCTTATGAAGAATATCTTTATCGGATGACAAAAAAATATATTCCTCCCTATGGCTTTTCACCGGGGCGGCAGTGACCTTATACGGATAGAGATATAAAGAAATAAAATCCGGGGTGACTTTTGCCTGTAAAAGCGCCTGTACAATGCGGCCAAGTGTATGGGGAGGGGCACTGCCGTTAAAGCCCGGCCCTCCCAGATGAGGACGTCCAAGGTGGGCGGCAAGAATGTTATATATTTTTTTGAACCGCGCCGCGTATTCATCCGGCGTTTCTACAAATTCAAGATAGTCTGTATGGGCGGCCCAAAGCTCGAAATACCAGGAAGAAACATAGCTAAGGCCATAGCGGTTGATACAATGTCTCAAAAAAACTTCCAACTTATGCTCATAGTCTGACGGGAAAAAATGCTCCAGCAGCGGATTGACAAGAAAACCGGTCGTCGTTGTGACAATCGTTGTTTTTCTTGGCTTGTTGCTTAACTCTAAAAAAGGGATCCGCTTATGCTCATATAAAAAATCAAGGATAACATCCACGTTGGAAAAATTATATTCCGAGGCGTCAGAAACCTCCGGGAGAATTTCAGCGTCCAGAATACCGATGAAGCGGATGTATTTAAATGGCACTGTAGAAAGCGCCCCCCCTAATTGCTCCTGGAAGCTTGAAGAGAGCATATTAGAAGCAAAGCCGGTATTAATAACCTGAATAAAAGGATTAGGAAGCGGCGAGCTGTCCTCCATATTCGCATGGACCATATAATAATTTATATCCGCAGCAGTTTCTTTTGGGCTGCTGCTTTTTTCATTTATGGATAAATCCGATAAATAGGCTTTTACATTTGCGAACTCTGTTGCTGTAATGGCGGTTTTGTTGCCGGACGGTTCTTCATGGCTGTCCTGTCCTCTTTCCCTGGATTTTAAAAATTCTTTCCGGTAATTACTTGGAGTTGTGGCATAAATATCTTTAAATATTTTGTTAAACGCAGTCAGGTTCGGAAAGCCGTTGTTAAAAGCGATTTTTGTAATGGATGTATCTGTATACTGTATTTGCGCCAGCGCGTGCTCTATACGGACCTGGTTGAGATAATCGTAAAAGGTTTTGTGGAAATGCTGCTTAAAAAATTTGGAAAGATACTGGGGAGATAAATATAAACTTTCCGCCAGGGAAGCCAGAGTAATTGCCTGAGGATAGTTTTCATCAATATAGCTGATAATTTCCTGGATTCTTGACAAATGCTTAGTATTTTCCGAAGGATCGGTCAGATTGATTGTACTGACCGTATAGCTTTTCTGGAGCAGGGCCATGAGGGAAAAAAGCAGGGAATAAATGGAGAGGCGGTTGCCTTCAGCATTATCATAATAGGAGGTTGCAATGGAAGCCACAATATTACGTATTTGCGAATAGTCCTTTCCTGGTTCTTCCTGGGAGTCGCAAAAAATTTGATTGCTGGTTCCAAGCTGCTCGTGGACAAAATGGCGCTCTAAGGCTAGTGTTAGAACAAGGTTGTCTGAAGCCGGACTGATGAGATAATTTTTCCCGGGAGACATGATGAGAATATCCCGTATTTCATAATCATTGTCGAAGGTTTCCCCGTGAATGTGAAGACTTCCCGCAAGAACCATAAAAATCTGATAACCCTGGGGGGTCAGGGTGTGCTCCTTTGTAATATTATAAATCGAAATATTATTAATGGGGGGGATTAATGCTTTTTCAGTCATAAATCATTCTCCTATACAATTCTGTCAATAAGGTATAAATCAACTTCCTGGGGCTGGAGATGGCAGGAAATTTCCAAAGAAACCGAAATTTCTTTGAAATAAAGCTCCTGATGAGGCCAGGAGCTTCCCGTAAGATAATCAATGTCGCCTCTGGAAAGATTTTCCGGTGCGCCTAAGCGTATCCACTCATTGAGAAGATTGGCATAATCATTGTTGATTGTATAATGGCGTATCCGGTAAGTTCCCGCTTCTAAAGGATTTAAAGACAGTGTGATATCTTTAGGCTCCATTGGCTCAAAGACCGCCGTGGGATTTTTTAAAGAGGCGTAGCTTGTATTATCCCGGCAGAAATCTTCGTGCATGTGAGCGTAATTATAAAGGATGAGTTGAAAATGCTCGTTGCCGGAACGGGTCAGGAGATAGTTACTGCCCTTTGACACAAGGCGGCTGCCCATATCCTTTAAAAAATGAGCGGCATGGAAGCCTGGTTTATCGATACCATTGCGGTTAATCAGTCCGTTCCCTCCAAAAAGTATTTTGTTGGAATCCTTATATTCCAGAGGAATATCGGAGATCAGCCAGTACGCAAGGCCTTTGGCAAGCCCTAGGGCATCTAAATTAAACTTTGCTATAAAAGTCGCCTGGTAAATGGAATCATTGATAAAGTTTCTTGAAGATACCTCGCAAGCATATTCTGTAATAATCAGATCCTTAATATCCGGATAATGTTCATCACAAAAATCACGTATTTTTTTCAGGCGCCTGTAAAAGATCGTTTTGTCCGGGGAAAGCATAGGCGGTTCACGGTCAAAGGTGCGTATTTCCTCCCGGCCTTCAATGATATAGGGATAAATATAAGCAGAAATAAAATCCGGCATACAGCCCTGCTTTGACATATGCTCCATAATTGCGGCAAAGTGGCTTAAAGGCGCATAGGTATTGTAGCCAGGACCGCCAACGCGGCATTCTGGCAGAATATCTTTTATGATCTTATACAGGCGGGAAAAATACCGGGCATAGACCTCGGGCGACTCCCAGCCCGGGGCAACGTAAACATGCTCTGTCCACAGTTCAAACTGCCACCTGCTGACCGTATCTGTACCGTAGCGGTTAATGCATTGGCGCAGAAAGCTTGGGAGAATGTCGAAAAGCCGTTCGTAATAATCTGCCGCCTCCTGGACTTGCGAGAAGTCAATCCGGTCCAGGGAATTGACATTAATTTTATTGAGCTTATTTCCAAGCTCAATAAAGGGAACAAGCTGGATCTGCTGCATTAAATCAAGAACCTTAAAAATTTTGCAGAAATCGTACAGCTTTTCGCCGTCCACAAGCACTGGTTCTACAATATCAAAGGGGCGCAGGATACGGCCATATTTAAATTGCATTGTATTTTGCATCCTGGAAAGCTGCCTGCGGTAGTCTGCATGCATGAAGCTGCGTGCGTAGCCCAAATTGACAAGATAGGTCCATGGATGGACAAAGGGTTCCCCGGGAAGAATAGGAACAGCATGGCTTTCGCAAATGCGTTTATCCCGCAGCGCCAGGGAAATACCCTGCCGTATAGGAACATAGTTGTTAATATAATCCTTTGCCAGGCTTTTAGAGGTAATCCAGGAAATATTTCCCGATATAAGCCTGGAGAAATCCCGTTCATGGGTTTCACGCCATTGCTCCGGTGAGCAGCAAAACCGGGATGTAAATGCCTTTGTAAAAGCACCGGGATTAGGGAACCCTGTGGCTGCTGCAATATAAAAGGGAGTTTCGTCGCTGCGGCTGATATAATCAAATGCTTTTTTTAACCGTATATCCGCCAGATATTCAAAAAAGGTTTCGCCCATGGCATGTTTAAAAAAGCTTGCCATATATTGGGGGGTCATATCAAATTGCCTGGCCAGTGTGGCCAGGGAAAGAGGCCGTGTATAATTTTCCTCAATAAACTCTGTGATTTTGAGGAGATTTAAAAATTGCTTATCACTGAGGTGTTCTGGCCTTTGAAACTTAAGCTCTGCCATATAGTAGCCTTTAAGATAGTGGAAAAATGCAAGAATCTGGGCGTTAAGGTAGAGCCTGTTGTTTTTAGGATCTTCAAGCCAGGTTGAGGCTATGGACGCTAACTGGCCAAGCAGGAGGGTGTCATTGCCGCCCTGGTTCGTATTGCAGGAGATGCGTTTGCTGGCTTTACGTCCAAGAAAATTTTCTGAATAGATGTAATCAAAACTGACAAGGAAAAAGATGGCAGAGTCTTTCGCAGATATTTGCCAGGTCATTTCCGGCGGGATAAAAAGGACGGTGCCCCCGGAAGCATAAAAAGGCTGGCCTTCCATATCAACATTGGCTTCGCCGTCGAGCAGACAGAGGAAGGTGTAGCTAAAATTGTACAATTTTGCTGTATTTGTAATAATTCCGGTGTCTATTTTGTCTATTGGAGAATATATATGTAAGTTTTCCATAAAGAAAATGCCTCCATTCATCAATTACTTATTATTTTAGTATATGTCAAATATAAATGCAATGAAAAATATCTTAATATAATTATTAAAATATTAATAAAAGAGGAAACGAAAAAAGTCGAATGATAAAGTTAATTAAAAAAGAAGCAGATAATATGCATAAAGAGATGTTATTTTTAGATGTAATCGGTATTCAAAATATATAAAATAAACAGCGTAAACAAATTGATAACAAGGAGGACGTTTACAATGAAAAACAGATTTATTGCTCTTTTTGCAGCAGCTTGCATGGTTGCTTCTATGGCTGCCGGTTGTGGCAACAGTGAGGGCAGCGGCGATGCCAATCAGGGCGGCGGTGCTGCGGATACAACAACTTCCGAGTCTGGTGCCGGCGATGAAGGCAGCACTCCAGATGCAGATGCCGCAGATGAGGATATGGCTGAGATTAATATGCTGTATCTTTCCATGGGGCCGATTCCTAACGGCCTTCAGGCAGTTGAGGATGCCATCAATGAGATTACAGAGGCTGAGATTAATACCCATGTGAACATTGAAATGATTGAAACTGGAAACTATGAGCAGCAGGTGAATTTAAAGACATCATCCAGCGAAAAGGTTGACCTGATGATTACGATGCCATCCGGCTCCGCATCCTTCCAGAACATGGCAGCTCAGGGCCAGCTTATGGATATTACGGATTTACTCGATGAATATGGACAGGGCATTAAAGATACCGTAGGCAATCTGCTGGGTGCTACAACCTTAAATGGTAAAGTGAACGGTGTGACAACATACCGCTCTCTTGTAACAAGTATGTACATTGTTATGAGAACTGATGTTCTTGAAGACCTTGGGCTCCTTGAGGATGCACAGAATGTAAAGAGCCTTGATGACTTTGAAAAGATTCTTGAAGCTGTTAAAACCAGCGACAAGTGGAGCAGCCTGTCTGGTATTGTTCCTTCCGATGCTGCAGGTACAACCCTTGGCCTTGGCGGGTTCTATCCAGTAGCGGACAGCTTTGATGATATTCAGACCTATGATCAGTTAGGAGACCTGAATAAGATTATTGCTATTAATCCTGATGGCAGTGATCCGACAGTTGTGAACAATCTTGCTACAGAGGAATACAGAGCTATTTATGACAAGATGCATGACTGGTATGAAAAAGGCTATGTTTATAAGGATTCCACAACAAATAAGGAACAGGCTGAACAGCTTGTAAAATCCAATGTAGCATTTGCTTATTTCTCTCAGAGCGAGATTGGTATTGAATCTTCCAAGGAGCAGGCATGCGGTATGCCAATGACCTGTGTGAAGATGGTATCTCCATATATTTCTACATCAAACTGTACAAAATTCGTATGGGCTGTTCCGTCTGCCGCTACAGAGCCGGAGGCAGCAATAAAGATGCTGAATATGATGTATACCGATGAGCGTATTGCGAACCTTCTTGCGTGGGGGATTGAAGACGTCAACTATGTTATGGGCGACGATGGCCTTGCACACTTTGTAGAAGGCGAGGACGCTAACAATGCCGCATATCACACAGCAGATTTCCTCTATGGCAATCAGTTCCTTGTAAAACCATGGGAAGGCCAGCCGGCAGATATTCGTGAGCAGGCTATGGCTGAAATGGAAAGTGCAAAACAGAGCGCATACCTTGGCTTTGTTTGCGATACGACAGGCGTTTCCACTCAGTTATCTGCGATCAGCAATGCTCTGAAGGAGTATATGCCGGGAATCGACAGCGGTATTTCTGATCCGTCTGCATACGATGATCTTCTCGCAAAACTTGAAACATCCGGTATCCAGGACGTTATCGATGCTTATCAGGAGCAGCTTGACGCATGGCTTGCCGCCGGCGGCAATACTGCAAGCGGAAGCGGTGATGCATCCGCAGATACAACAACTGAGACAACTGGTGAAACCGAAGCCGGGGCAGCAGAAACTACGGCTGAAACTGAAGCTGAATAATTCAATTATAAAACAGTTTGTTTACATAGGGAACTGGAAAACAGTTCTCTGAAAATGGAACGCCCTCAGGAAGTAAATGCCTGAGGGCGTCTTTTTTTGTTATGAAAGTTATTAAGCGGGCAGGCGCAGGGGCAATCCTGGCTTTCATATGTAGTGGGGCGCGCTCAGTGCAGCATGAAAAAATTTTCACCTATCCGCTTGGATAAAATATATAAAAGTATTGTAATGAATTGTAAATATCGTGGTATTTTGGTGTAAAATAATGGAGTATGACCTAAAAATAGGTGATGATTATAAACCTGTTTGTGTAAGTTTGGATTAAAAGTCAATAAAATACGGGAATTATTGGCAAAATTTATAAAAGTTTTATTTAGATTTCGTATAAAATATTTTGTTTGTTGTTTCTGAACGAGAAACGATTTTTGAAAATGTTAATTTTTTTATAAAAATATTAATGACATTGATTCGCTTTGACGAGGTAAAGCAGTCAGATGCAAAAAATAGGGATGACAAGTTGCATAAACAGGTTATCAAAAAAGATGTAATTTGTTGGGAAAATAGATAAACTATAACAAAATCAATTGTTCATCAAGAAAGGGGATAAGGTTTTGGAAACGAAAAAGAAAAAAACTCTACTCGTGACACAGGGCAAGATACTTTTTGATGTTATCATTCTTGCGGTTGTTTCTGCTCTGTGTATGCTTCTGCCGTTTGCCCATTATACCTACCGCAAGGTTGAGTATACGATCAGCGGTCTGAAGTTTGTCACTGGAACAACCATTCAAAATGGTGAGCTTCCAATTGCTTCTCAGGGGCTTTTGATTGCCTTTGTGGTTTCGCTTGTGATTGCGGTCATTGTTGCCCTTGTGTTCCCGGCGATCAAAAAGATCCGTCTGGCCGGGTTTCTTGTTATTTTAGCAGGTATTTTGCAGTTGCTGTTCTCGGTGCTGTTTACCATGCAGGTTCAGTATGTGCTTGCCGATGCTAAAAAAGCCGGCACTTCCTTCGGGGCATGGCTGATTGCTGTTTTAGGACTTGTGGTTATTGCAAGAGGCTTCCACATCCTGTATAGAAACAAAGTACTCTGTCCGCTGGACTTTATGATTATGCCAGGATGTATTTATTTCCTTATTAATAACTACTTCCCATTAGTTGGTATTTTCATTGCGTTCAAGAAGGTCGATTATAGTGTTGGTATTATGAACAGTGACTGGGTTGGCTTTGACAACTTCAAATATCTGTTCTCATCCTCTGACGCATGGATAATGACACGGAATACGATTTTATACAATGTGGCATTTATTATCATTGGTACAATCATGGGTATTATCGTAGGTATCTTCTTAAGCGAAGTATTTTCCAAAAAGCTTCAGAAGCTGTACCAGACAACAATTCTGCTGCCTCAGTTGATTTCTATTATCATTATTGCTTATATTGTATTTGCATTTTTAAGCAACGAAGCAGGTTTAATCAACAAAGGTATTTTAGGTGATGAAAATGCCATTAACTTCTACAATACAAAAGCGTACTGGCCATTCATTCTTATCTTTGTAAATGTTTGGAAGGGTCTTGGTTATAACTCCATTATTTATTTGTCAGCCATTGTCGGCATTGACAAGAGCCTTTATGAAGCTGCCTATGTGGACGGCGCGAACCGCTGGCAGCAGATTACACGTATTACAGTTCCTCTGTTAAAGCCAACGATCATCACACTCTGTACAATGCAGATTGGCCGTATTTTCTACTCAGATTTCGGTTTGTTCTATCAGGTGCCGATGGATTCCGGTGCGCTGTACGCGGTGACGCAAACCATTGATACCTATGTATACCGAAGCTTGTTACAGTTAAACAATATAGCGATGGCTTCCGCAGCCAGTGCTTATCAGTCGGTTGTCGGCTTTATCGTCGTATTAGCTGCAAATGGTATTGTACGTAAAGTTGATAATGAAAATGCAATGTTCTAAGAAAGGAGGGCATATATATGGATTCAAGTGTAAAAGGAAAAGGCGAGATAATTTTCCAGATTATTGTAAATGTTGTAATGATTATTTTGATGCTGGCGGCCGTACTGCCGTTCCTGCTTCTGGTTATGTCCTCTGTAACCGATGAAAAGGTACTTCTTGTGGATGGTTATTCTTTCTTCCCCAGAGTATTTAGCGGTTACGCTTACGAATACCTGTTTGTATCTAACGCTGAAAATATTTTCCGCGCATACGGCATCACATTTTTTGTAACGATTGTTGGTACAATTATTGCCCTGATCGTTGCTCCAATGCTTGCTTACCCGCTTTCAAGAAGTGACTATCCAAGAAGAAAGATTATGACTTTCTACGTATTCTTTACAATGCTGTTTAATGGTGGTCTTGTTCCTTCCTATATCATGTGGACACAGATCTTCCATGTAAAGAACACAATTTTTGCTTTGCTCTTCCCGACGTTGTTGATGAACGGTTTCTATATTATGATTCTGCGCTCCAACTTTAAGAGCAATATCCATCCGGCGCTTATCGAGGCTGCGAAGATCGACGGTGCAGGTGAGCTTTTGATTTATCGTAAAATTGTCCTTCCATTGTCCCTGCCAATTATGGCAACCATTGGCCTTATGATTGGTATCGGTTACTGGAACGACTGGATGAATGGTTTGTACTATATTACAGATAATCATTTATACAGCTTACAGCAGTTGCTCAATAACATCCTGTCCAATATCAAGGCGCTGGCTTCTATGAGCTCCTCGGTAACTGTGACGCAGGAAATGCCAAGTACCGGTATCCGTATGGCTATGGCCGTCATCGGTGTTGTTCCCATTATGGTTCTCTATCCGTTCTTCCAGAAATACTTTGTTAAAGGTATTGCTATCGGCGGTGTAAAAGAATAATGATTTTATAAAACAGTCCAGATGCCATGAAGGTATCTGGACTGTTTTGCTGATTTTTGCAAAATGATGAAGCTTAAGCTCAGGCAATGCCATTCCTATGAATATGTTCTGATGATTTCTTCAGCGATAACTTTTTTTGAGACACAGCGGTCCATGGCCTGTTTTTCTATGTAGCGGTGGGCCTGTGCTTCTTCCAGTTTCAGTTCTGAGATGAGCAGCCATTTAGCACGATTAACAATGCGGATTTCAGCCATTTTTTCTTCTAAAGTAAGTGTCTTTTTCCTGGTCCTGCGCAGGCGCTCCCTGGCGCTGGACAGCCAGTTAAGGGCAATGCCTATCATTGCCTTGGAAGCTGGTTTTGGAAGGACAAACACCCCGTATTCTGCTGTCCGATAATATATTTCTTCGCTTAATTCCGCCCGGGCCATAAGCAATACTACGGCTTCCTGCTGACTGCTGGTATCAATGGCGAAGCGGATACCGGGGTCATCGGAAAGCGGGGAATTGATGATGACAAAATCAAATTCACGTTCTGTGATGGCTCTTTTGGCAGTACTGATGTCGGCAGCCTTAAAGACCGGCTGGTATCTTGAAGGCGGGAGCAGGGGAGAAAGAGTGGTAGTGAAACGTTCCGACGACGAAACGATCAGAACGCTGTAGATTTGTTCTTTCAGTGTCATTTTTGCATCCCTCCTTTTATTCTTGTTTGTTTGGCAGCTGGCGCTTAGCACCCCGCACCCATACCGCCTTGCCCGTCCGATGTCTATGAGTCATTGCGTGCAAGCACGCTCTGCCTCATAGCCGCCGTCCGGGGCTTTCACAGTAAATATCTAATATTGCACCAGGTATATGAGTTTTAATAAATTCGCTTTCTGCCGCAATTTTACAGGCTGTCCTTAAATCCCCGGGCAGCTTTTTTAATTTGGACAGTGTTTCGTTATCAGCTTTATAAAGATTGATATTCACTGGCTTCGGAAGCTCAATTTTGTTCTTAAGTCCATGCAAACCGGCATAGATCATAAGGGTAAAAGCCAGATACGGATTCGCGGACGTATCCGGGGAACGCAGTTCGGCACGGCGGTATTCGCCGATGGCGCTGGGAACACGAATAAGCTGTGAACGGTTTTCACCGGACCAGGATATATATCTGGGAGCTTTGGCGCGGCCGAAACGCTTATAGGAGTTTTCGCTGGGGTTTAGGAAAACTGTCATTTCCTCTATTTTATCGAGGATTCCAGCGATGATATGATCAAGGTTCTTTGCGTTGTCACTAGGTCTTACGGATATATTGATATGGAAACCGTTGCCCGGGCAATGTTCCAGAGGCTTTGCGGAAAAGTCTGCCCACAGGCCGTTTCTGTTGGCTACGGTTTTGACGATTGTCTGGAACGTCATTGCGTTATCCGCAGCAGTCAAAGCGTCGGAATAACGGAAGTCGATTTCGTTCTGTCCGGGTCCTTCTTCGTGATGAGATTTTTCAGGAGGGATCCCCATCTGCTCTAAGGTGAGGCAAATTTCCCGGCGGATATTTTCCCCTCGGTCCTCCGGCGCAATGTCCATGTAGCCGGCCTCATCGTAAGGGATAGAGGTAGGACGGCCGTTTGCGTCCAGATTGAACAGGTAAAATTCCTGCTCCGCGCCGAAAGTAAAGGTGAACCCCGCTTTTTTGGCGTCATCCACAGCCTTTTTGAGCAAAGCCCGGGTATCACATTCAAATGGGGTTTTGTCAGGATATGTAATATCGGAAAACATGCGGACAACTTTACCGTTTTCCGGTCTCCAGGGAAGAAGCATAAGCGTTTCCGGATTTGGGTGGAGCAGCAGGTCGCTTCTCGCCTCATCACCAAAGCCGGCAATTGCGGAAGCGTCGAAGGCAATTCCATATTCAAAGGCCCGTGAAAGCTCTTCCGGCATAATCGATATGTTTTTCTGTTTGCCAAATACATCGCAGAAAGCAAGACGGATAAACTTTACATCATCTTCCTGTACATATTGTATTACTTCTCCCTTTGAATATTTCATAATATCATACCTGCTTTCTTTTAATTTGCTACATACATTTGTTTGTAGGGATTCTTGCTGTCGGGGGTGACGACAGTAAAGGATGAGGACAGAATCTTTTCCATATCATAACCGAATAAATCGCAATACTCGGAAACATATGTTTTTAGTTCTTTGAGATCGGATTCATTGGCGGGGCGGGCGGTCACCTGGTCCGGGAAGTCAATATTTTTGCAGCCGCCCCGAAGAAACATCTTACCTCCGTGCATTCCGGTACATGGAAAGAAACCGACGATATTATCGTTTTTGGCTTCAAGGCCGAGAACAACGATAACGCCGCCTGCCTGGTATTCGCCGAGAAAGCTGCCGGCAGTTCCTCCGATCACCAGAGCCGGAAGCTTGTCCTTATAGGCTTTCATATGGATGCCGGCTCTGTACCCGGCGTTTCCCCTGACAAATATTTTTCCTCCGCGCATGGCATATCCGGCGGCGTCGCCGATATTGCCATGAACGATGATTTTTCCATCATTCATCGTATCCCCCACGGCATCCTGGGCATTTGCCTTGACGGTAATGATGGCGCCGTTGAGATATGCGCCGAGGGCGTTCCCGGGAACATTATCAATGGTTATGTTTTTATCCGACATACCGGCGGCAATGAAGCGCTGGCCGCAGCATCCGGTAATGGAACAGGGTTCCTGGATTTTTCGGAGCTTTTCATTTAATGTTCTATAATCAAGGTTTTTCGCGTTGATGACCATATTATACTACACCTCCAAATTTTTTTCTGCGCTTTTCAGAAGAAAATGCGGCAGTAGTTAAAATTTTTTCTTATATAATTTGCCGTTATAGGTGCCTTTTGTCATAGTGTGCAGGCCAAATAAGCCGATGGAGTTCATTGGGATGGCTTTATTGAAAACTTCATCCTTGCCGGCCATATTGACTCTGGCTGTTGTCGGGGCAGCTAAGGAACCATTCATCATTGACATATGCACATTTCATTTTTATCACTGTCCCGCATGAGAAATACCTAGGATTTCAAGTTCCCTGTCGGTCAGCCCGACGCCGCGAAGCATCAGGCGGTTGCCTTTTAAGGCTTCAATGGAATTGATTCCCATGCCGCCCATAAGTTCTTTGATTTCGTGTTTCCAGGCGGTCATAAGGTTGACAAGCCGCCTGCTGCCAATATCGGGATTGAGACGTTTTACAAGGTCGGGGCGCTGTGTTGCAATGCCCCAGTTGCACAATCCGCTCTGGCAGGTCCGGCAAAGATGGCAGCCAAGGGCCAGAAGTGCCGCTGTTGCCACATAACAGGCGTCCGCGCCGAGGGCGACAGCTTTTATAACATCTGCCGCGCTGCGGATGCTTCCGCCAACGACAAGGGAAATATTATTCCGGATTCCTTCGTCGCGTAGCCTCTGGTCCACGGCAGCCAGAGCAAGTTCAATGGGGATGCCGACATTATCGCGGATCCGGGTAGGCGCCGCGCCTGTACCTCCCCGGAAACCGTCAATGGCGATAATATCCGCGCCGCTTCTGGCAATGCCGCTGGCTATGGCAGCGATGTTATGTACAGCGGCAACCTTTACAATGACCGGTTTTTTATATTCCGTAGCCTCCTTCAGAGAAAAAACAAGCTGGCGGAGATCTTCGATAGAATAAATATCGTGGTGCGGGGCCGGTGAAATAGCGTCCGAGCCTTCGGGAATCATGCGGGTGCGGGAAACGTCGCCCACAATTTTTGTGCCGGGCAGATGTCCTCCAATACCGGGTTTTGCACCCTGGCCCATTTTTATTTCAATGGCGGCGCCTGCTTTCAGATAATCTTCGTATACGCCAAAGCGGCCGGAAGCGACCTGGACGATAGTGTTTTCGCCATATACATAGAAATCCTCGTGCAGGCCGCCCTCCCCGGTATTATAAAAAATACCGAGCTCTGCGGCCGCGCGCGCCAGGGAAGCGTGGGCATTATAGCTGATAGAGCCGTAGCTCATGGCAGAGAACATTACCGGCATGGAAAGCTCGATTTGCGGAGAAAGCGCGCATTTGATTCTGCCATTTTCATCCCGCTCAATTTTCCCGGGCTTTTTCCCGAGGAATACGCGGGTTTCCATCGGTTCACGCAAAGGATCGATCGGAGGGTTTGTTACCTGGGAGGCATTGATTAAGAGTTTATCCCAGTATACAGGCAGTGGTTTCGGGCTGCCCATAGAGGAGAGCAGTACGCCGCCGCTGTTTGCCTGTTTATAGACTTCCTTAATCGTATCATTTTGCCAGTTGGCATTTTCACGGAATGTACAGTTGTTTTTGACGATTTTCAATGCTCTTGTGGGACAGAGCGACACACAGCGATGGCAGTTGACGCACTTTGTTTCATCCGCCATCATCATCCCTTTTTCGGTATTCAGGCTGTGGACTCCATTGGCACACTGCCTTTCACATACACGGCAGGCGATACAGCGTTCTTCGTTTCTTATGACTTCAAATTCGGGATAGATAAATTCTATGCTCATTAAAATGCACCGTCCTTTACTTTAACAATTACCGGCTCGCCGCCGGCAGGCGCCCAGATATTTTCGGCGTCCGGTTCCATTGTTCGGATAGACGCTTCT
>JAGZDD010000077.1 GCA_018369015.1 Clostridiales bacterium
TGATATTTGTATTGTCAGCGGACCAGATCATTGAGGGGGAAAATTATAAGGATACGGTGATCCATGCTCAGGAAATGGCCAGGGGAGGCGCCCTGGTTACTTTTGGAATGGAACCTGACTCGCCAAATAATGGATATGGTTATATCCAGTACGATGGGGAGAGGGTAGTAGCTTTTAAGGAAAAACCGGATGTGCGGACGGCAAGCGAGTATATTCAATCTGGAAATTATTTATGGAACAGCGGCAATTTTATGTTTAGAGCAGGGGATTTCCTTCACGAGCTGAATCTCTATGCGCCGGATATTTACAATGCCTGCATGAACGCTGAGAAAAAAATTAATTATGGACGTCAGATGATTACTCTTGATAAATTGTCGATGAGGGAGGTTCCGGCGCTCGGAATCGAACATGCTGTTTTTGAAAAGTCGGACAATGTTAAGGTAATTAAGTCTGGTTTCCAGTGGTTTGATATTGGCGATTTGGAAAAACTATCAGATTATACAAAATCGGGAGATACGAAAAATGTTATTGAGGAGAGCTGTAATAATGTAACGGTGATTAACCGCTCTGATGAACAGCTTGTTGTTGCTAATGCTCTGAAAGATACGATTATTGTAAATACCGATGATGCATTGTATATTTCTGCGAAAGGCCAATCGGGTGCGATCAAAGAAATTATGCGTAAAAATCATGGTGAATACAGCCGTTTTTTTGAAAACCATAATACATTTTATTACGAATGGGGAACCCAGCAGGTATTAACGGATGATACATTTTTTAAGGTAAAGAAGGTTGTTGTATTTCCCGGAAAGGTTCACCATCTTCACAAGCATCGGATGCGCAGTGAGCAGTGGACAGTTGTTAAAGGTATTGCTTCGATTACATTGGGAAAAGAGTGCCGTGATTATCGGGAAAAGGAAACAGTATATGTTCCTATTGGTGTTGATCATGCTGTTGCTAACATGACGGATTCAGAAGTTATTATTATTGAAATCTCTATTGGCCAGACGATTACAGAGGAGGATTCTGTAAAGATCGAACCTAGGTGGCGCAATTATATTAAGGACGCCGGTTTTGTAAAGCTGGAGCCTGCTTTTAAGGATTACTTATGGGGAGGAACAAAGCTGAGAGATATTTACCATAAAAAATGTGATTATGATATTATTGCGGAAAGCTGGGAATTATCATCGCATAAGGACGGTCAGAGTATTATTGCTGAAGGCCCATATAAGGGAATGCTTTTTGGTGAGTATATTAAAGGGCTTGGCGAGGATGGATTAGGGTGGAAATGCCAGGCATTTGAGCGTTTTCCGATTTTAATTAAGTTTATTGATGCTAAAAATCCTCTTTCGATTCAGGTACACCCTAATGATGAATATGCACTCAGCAGGGAAAATGAATACGGCAAAAATGAAATGTGGTATATCATGGACTGCGACCCTGGAGCAAGTATTTATTATGGTGTCAATCAAGATATTACAAAGGAAGAGTTGCAAAAAAGAGTAAAGGATAATACAGTTTTAGAGGTTCTTAATGAGGTGCAGGTACACAAAGGAGATACTTTTTTTGTAAAGGCTGGAACGATCCATGCGATTGGAGCAGGCATACTTATTTGTGAAATTCAGCAAAATTCAAACTGTACTTACCGATTGTATGATTACGACAGAAGAGATAAATTTGGCAATCCGAGAGAATTACACCTTGAAAAGGCGACTGATGTATCGACACTTGAAGTATTGCACAATAAGGCGGAGGACAATTCAGATCGCGTGTTTACAGGCAATGGTTATGAAATTGAAATACTTGGAAGCTGTAAATACTTTGAAAGTAGTAAATATACAGTATCAAAAGAGGTTATACTGGATATTGACGAAACCTCCTTTAACTCAATTTTGATTATTGAAGGGGAAGGACACATAAGCTGCGATAGCAAGGTGCTGCCCTTTAAACCCGCGGATAGTTTTTTTATACCAGCAGGGAGAAAAAAAATACAGGTCAGCGGAAAATGTACATTTATTAGAACACATGTATAGGAACTCCACAGGGGATAACTATATGGCCTGATAGGATGGCCAGGAAGGAGCAATAGGATGAGCTATAAAGACACGTATCGTTTCTGGTTACAAAACGATTATTTTGATGAAGCAACACGGCAGGAACTGAGAAATATCGAGGATGATGAAAAAGAAATTGAGGATCGGTTTTACAAAGACCTGGAATTTGGCACAGGCGGTCTTCGCGGCATTATTGGTGCGGGAACTAACCGTATGAATGTGTATACAGTGCGTAAAGCCACTCAGGGACTTGCAAATTTTATTATTTCAGAAAAAGGACAGGATAAAGGCGTTGCCATTGCCTACGATTCACGTCATATGTCTCCTGAATTTTCCAGAGAAGCTGCACTTTGCCTGAATGCCAATGGGATAAAAACCTATCGGTTTGAGTCTTTGCGGCCCACGCCGGAACTGTCCTTTGCGCTCCGGGAGCTTGGCTGCATTGCAGGTATTGTTATTACCGCCAGCCATAATCCGCCGGAATATAACGGATATAAGGTTTATTGGGAGGACGGCGCTCAAATTACATTTCCTAAAGATAAGCAAATTATTTCAGAAGTCAATAAGGTGACAGATTATAATAATGTAAAAACAATGGGCGAGGCTCAGGCGGTAAATGACGGTTTGTATCACACGATTGGCCGGGATATTGATGATAAATACATTGCTGCACTTAAAGAGCAGATTATTCATCCAGATTATATTAAAAAAATGGCAGAAGATATTAAGATTGTTTATACACCTCTTCATGGAACGGGAAATTTGCCTGTGCGCAGAGTATTATCTGAACTGGGATTCAAGCATGTCTATGTTGTACCTGAGCAAGAACTTCCGGATGGCGATTTCCCTACAGTAGGGTATCCTAATCCAGAAGACCCAAACGCCTTTGCGATGGCTTTAAAGCTGGCTAAAAAGGTAAATGCAGATATTGTGCTGGCTACAGACCCGGATGCTGACCGCCTCGGCGTTTATGCAAAAGATACAGCGACAGGAAACTATGTAAGCTTTACCGGGAATATGTCCGGTATGCTTATTGCCGAGTATATTTTAAGAGAGCGTAAAGCGAACAATACATTGCCCCTAAATGGTGCGCTTGTAAAGACGATAGTGACTACAAATATGGCGGATGCTTTAGCAAAGGATTATAATGTTAAGCTGATTGAAGTTTTGACCGGCTTCAAATATATTGGAGAGCAGATTAAATTTTTTGAGGAACAGCACAGCTATGAATATATTTTTGGCCTTGAAGAAAGTTATGGCTGCCTTGTAGGCACTCATGCCCGGGATAAAGATGCCGTCGTTGCGGTCATGGCTCTTTGTGAGGTTGCAGCATGGTGTAAGCTTCAGGGTAAAACCTTGTGGAACCAGATGGTCGAGATATACGAAAAATATGGATATTATCGTGAGGGGCTTAAGTCGATTACTTTGAAAGGAATTGATGGTGTTGAGAAAATCCAGGCAATCATGGAAAAGCTTCGCAGCAACCCGCCAAAGGCTTTTGATGATTTTAAGGTTGAAGCAGTCAGAGATTATAAAACTTCAAAACGCTTTGATATCAGGACAAACGAAGTAACCGCTTTGGAGCTGCCAGTATCTAATGTTCTTTACTATGAATTGGAAAACGATGCCTGGTGTTGTGCAAGACCTTCTGGAACAGAGCCTAAAATTAAATTTTATATGGGGGTCAAAGGTTGCTCGCTCAAAGATTCAGATAAATTGCTGGAAAGACTGACAAATGCTTTAATGGCATTGGCAGAATAATTGCCGGAATGAGATAAAACGCAGTACCACATTACAGTATCTGCTTGAATGTGGAATGAAAAACCCTGCCAAAGAAGCGGCAGGGTTTTTGTTAAATCGCTGAATTAGCCAACTTTTTTTAGCAATTCACGCAGCTTGCTCTCATGTAGGTTGATGTAAATATCCTGTAGCTCCTGGTGCGCCCGTACCTGGTTGGCATACATCAAAGAACGCTCAAGATTTCGTGACAGGTCAAGATGGCCTTCGGCAATAATTTTAATATTGCGGTTGGTTTCCAGTTCCAGAGTCGATTCAATCAGAGATACACGCTCGTTTACTGTATGAAGCTCTTCTTTGACATGATTCATGTCGTTTTGAAGTTCGTGGATGTTTGCTTTGACATTGACCATGTCTGCTTTGAGCTCTGCTACATCGGACTTAACATTGGCCATGTCTGCTTTGAGTTCCGCTACATCGGACTTGACGTTAACCATGTCTGCTTTGAGTTCTGCTATATCGGACTTGACATTGACCATGTCTGCTTTGAGCTCCGCTACATCGGACTTGACGTTGGCCATGTCTGCTTTGAGCTCCGCTACATCGGACTTGACGTTGGCCATGTCTGCTTTGAGCTCCGCTACATCAGTCTTAACTTCGTGGAGTTCAGCTTTAACATTGTGTAAATCAACTCTGACGTTTTGGACATCATCATAAATGGCCTGCAATAATTCAGTATTTGTCATACTTTCACCTCCTGCGGTTTTACTGATTTACAGCTTACTGATTCGTAAATCAAAAGCTGATTTAATAAGTTTTCTTGTTCTTATCAGCTCCGCAAAAGGATAAAATACAGTATCTGCGGCGTCTGTTTTATCTTTTGTAGGGAAATACACATAGCCAGGGGGCAGGTTTGAGTATTTCAATAATAAAATTCTACCATAATATGCTGACAAAATCCATAAAAAACGGACAAAATATTTCGACAAAGCTTTTCGGAATTTATAATTGTTCAGCCATTCTATATCAGATTCGCGGTTGATACTGCTTTTAGGCTGATTATTCTGCCAAATCTGCGGCGGTGCTGATTTTCAGGCAAGCTTCGGCCAATGCTGATCCTTTTCACTGAGAACAACAGGTGTACCGTCTGAGAGTGTATACCCTTGGGCTGACGCACTTCCAGTATATTGTCCTATTAATCCAGGCCATGTAATGCCGATTTGAGGATCGTTCCAGGCCAAGCCGCCTTCATCGCCCGGATGATAGAAATCCGTGCATTTATAACAAAATTCGGCAATATCACTGAGTACTAAAAAGCCATGGGCAAAGCCTTCAGGAATATAAAATTGTTTTTTGTTTTCTTCTGTCAGTTCAATACCAAACCATTTTCCGTAGGTTTTGCTGCCGCTTCTTAAGTCAACGGCGACATCAAATACGGAGCCTTTAATAACGCGGACGAGTTTTCCCTGAGGATATTGTTTTTGAAAATGAAGTCCTCTCAAAACGCCTTTGACAGAGCAGGATTGATTATCCTGGACAAACTCCATAGTAAGGCCGGCTGCCTCCATATCTTTTTTGTTGTAGGTTTCCATGAAATAGCCCCGTTCATCGCCGTGAACCGTTGGCGTAATAACGCATAATCCGGCAATGCCGCCGGCATTTTTTTCTACCTGAATCTGACTCATTTTTAACACTTCCTTTAAAATTCAATCTCTCTCAAATATCTTCCCAAAGCGTCCTTCCAGTCGGGCAATGGTTTAAAGCCGTTTTTGGTAAGCTTGGATTTATCCAGGCGGCTGTTAAATGGGCGGGCGGCTTTGGAAATACCGTATTCAGCCGTAGTTACCGGGCGCACAGTAAGGTGCCCGGTATCATAATCCTTATGGCCCATAGCGGCAGCCTGGCGGAAAATTTCTGCGGCAAAATCATACCAGCTTATATAACCGCCGGAGTTGGTGGCGTGGTAAAAACCGTATTTATTTGTTTCAATCATATCTACGAGAAGACGGGCTAAATCGTAGGTGTATGTTGGCGTTCCGATCTGGTCATTGACAACAGAAAGCGTATTATGGTTTTTTCCGATGCGCAACATTGTTTTGATGAAGTTATTGCCATTTTTACCAAAAACCCATGCGATTCGGACAATAAAATAATTGGAAAGCGCAGCGGTAACTGCCTGCTCACCTAAAAGCTTTGTCTGGCCGTAAACATTTAACGGCTTATAATTTTTACAGTCCGGCTGCCATGGGGCGGTGCCGGTGCCGTCAAACACGTAGTCTGTGGAAATGTACATCATTTTAATGTTTTGTTCCCCACAGACAATGGCAATGTTTTTAGTGCCCTCGGCGTTGACAAGGCGGACTGTCTCAATATTTTCTTTATCTTCGGCCGCGTCTACCGCTGTCCAGGCGGCACAGTGGATGAGCGCGTCAGGATGATTTTGGGTAATGACTGTTTTAACAGAAGCGGCGTCAGTGATGTCCATTTCTTCAAGATCAACACCAATGGCAATATGGTTTCTTTTTATAAGTTCGTTAATGACGTCAAAGCCTAACTGACCTTTTGCGCCTGTGACTAACACTTTCATAATGCGGATAACCTCCCTGAGTTTTTTTGCTGCTCACGGATAACAATTCAGACAGCTTAGATGTTATCCGTGAATAATTCGTTGGTTTTAAAGGATGTTAGCGGTTTCCGTACATTTTATTATAGTAATTTTGGTATTCACCGGAAATAATGGTTTCCCACCATTCCTTGTGTTCTAAATACCATTGGATTGTCTTTTTTATTCCCTCGGCAAAGGTTGTTTCGGGAAGCCATCCAAGCTCGTTATGGATTTTTGTAGGATCAATGGCATAGCGCATATCGTGTCCCTTACGGTCGGTGACATAGGTGATTAAGCTTTCTGGTTTTCCTAATTCCCGGCAAATAATTTTAACAATATCAATATTTTGCTTTTCATTGTGACCGCCTACATTATAGACTTCACCGATACGGCCTTTGTGGATAATCAGATCAATGGCTTTGCAGTGGTCAGTGACATAGAGCCAGTCACGGACATTTTCCCCTTTTCCATAGACTGGGAGCGGTTTATCATGGAGCGCGTTAATGATCATTAATGGTATCAGTTTTTCTGGGAAATGATACGGCCCATAGTTATTAGAACAGCGGCTGATGGTCACCGGAAGGCCATACGTGCGGTGGTAAGCCAAAACAAGGAGATCAGCACCTGCCTTGGAGGAGCTGTAAGGGCTGCTTGTATGGATGGGGGTTTCTTCTGTAAAAAAGAGATCCGGGCGGTCTAACGGAAGGTCGCCGTAGACCTCATCTGTGGACACCTGGTGATAGCGTTTAATGCCATATTTGCGGCAGGCGTCCATGAGGACTGCTGTTCCCTTAATATTTGTGTCCAGGAAGATTTCAGGATTTTCAATAGAGCGGTCGACATGGCTTTCAGCCGCAAAGTTGACGATAATGTCGGGATGTTCTTCCTCAAAAAGTTTGTAGATAGCTTCGCGGTCAGTGATATTAATTTTGGCAAAACGGAAATTAGGATTATCCATAACACCTGCCAGCGTGGAAAGATTCCCCGCATAAGTGAGGCAGTCGACACATACAATCCGGTAATCCGGGTATTGTTCGAGCATATGAAAAATGAAATTGCTTCCAATAAATCCGGCGCCGCCGGTAACTATAATTGTCATAATTTTCCTCCTGCTAAAGCCGGCAATGCGGCTTTCATCCGTGATAGTGCCGCGCACAGCGCGGCATGAATGTTTACTGTGTTAGAACTGATATACGGCTGTGGTACTCATAACATAGCATTGCCGTCATATCGGCATGATATAGTTATTTTTTTGACAAGAAGCCGACGCTCATCAGCTCCTTTATTGTATAGACGATAGGCCGGGGATATAGGCCAGCCTGGCAGCAAGCGGCCGGCCTGTCAGCCATGAAGGACATCGAGGTACTTTCCGTCAAGAACATCCTTCAAATATTGGCCATATTGATTGTTTTTCATTTTAGCGGCGACCTGGGAAATATCTTCTTTGCTGATCCAGCCATTGAGATAAGCGATTTCTTCAAGGCAGGCAATTTTTCTGTGCTGATGTGTTTCCACGGTCTTGACAAAATTTGTTGCCTCTACAAGACTTTCATGGGTCCCAGTGTCCAGCCATGTGAATCCCTGGCCGAGCAGTTCTACATTTAGATGGCCATTTTCAAGATAAATACGGTTCAGGTCAGTAATCTCAAGCTCTCCGCGTTTGCTTGGTTTTAGGTTTTTGGCATATTCAACGACTTTATTATCGTAAAAATATAAACCAGTAACGCAATAATTACTTTTTGGCAAAGCTGGCTTTTCTTCAATGGAAATAGCTTTGCCGTTGGCGTCAAATTCTACAATGCCGAAGCGTTCCGGGTCGTCTACATAATACCCAAAAACAGTAGCGCCTTTGCCGGTAATGGCATTTTCTACGGCAGCTTTGAGCCGTTTGTTAAGTCCGTGGCCTGCAAAAATGTTATCGCCAAGCACCATAGCAACAGCGTCGTCACCGATAAAATCAGCCCCGATAATAAATGCCTGGGCCAGCCCGTCCGGACTTGGCTGAACGGCATAGGACAGATGGATGCCAAGCTGGTGGCCATCGCCAAGAAGCTCTTCAAAACGCGGTGTGTCCTGAGGCGTTGAGATAATGAGTATATCCCGGATGCCAGCGTTCATTAGAACAGACATAGGGTAATAAATCATCGGCTTGTCGTAAATTGGAAGTAATTGCTTGGAAGTCACCATTGTCAAAGGATAAAGGCGGGTTCCGGAGCCGCCGGCAAGAATAATTCCTTTCATAATTCCTCCTATCCGGACATTTGATACCAGAACAGGTCGAGAAATTTGTTTATTCTGGAACATTGTCCGCTAAATGATTTCGGGTTTTCTGGCTTTATTATAAAAGGTGACGTAAGGTAAGTTTCAAGTGCTTTTTACAGAAATTTTAAAAGCATTGAAAAATTCCTGCTTCCTTTGTAATATGAAATCCTTTTTTCGTTTTCTTTTCCACAAAGGTACGGAAATCATCGTACCGGTCTAGAATGTATTGGTTCTGGTTGCCATGGCATGATAGAATATATTCAATGAGTGGCTGGGCCTGGTCAATATCGATACTGTCATCATATAGGATACACTCAACGGATGAAAAAAATTCCCGAAGTATATTTCTGCCGTTTTCCAGGCCGAACTTAGAGTAGAGTTTTTCATCGGAAAGAACGATATGCTTGTCAAATTCAAAAACAAGGCTGCTGATTTCTTCCATATGATGGCTTCCATAAGTGCTGCATATAAAGCTCCCTCCAGGCACTATAACACGCTGTATTTCAGAAAGCACCTGCCTCAGATTGTCACAATAAAAAAGAAGATGGTTGGCGATAACACTGTCAAAGGAGCAGTCTGCATAAGGAATATGGGTACAATCAAAGCACTGAAAAGAAAAACGGTTGTCCGCGCCTCCGACATTTCTTTTTGCATCCCGGATCATGCCTTCGGAAATATCTGAAAGAACAACTTGTATCTTTTTAGGAATCTTTTTGGCATTTTCATACCAAAGTGCTCCGTTGCCGCAGCCGAGTTCCAGAACCCTCTGGCCGTTTAGAAAGTGACACTGGTCATAAAGCCATGGAAACCACCCCTGGGAATTTTTTGAAAAGCTCTTATGAAGCTTAATCCGGGCGGAAATATTTGAGGCGTCCTGATATTGTTTTTTGAGGCGTTTTTCTGTATTGGTTAAATGGATCAGATGAAGCATTTGGCTCCAGTCCATTTTGTGATCCTGTTCGATTTCCCGGATTGTATTGCTAATGGCATTTTCTACAAGCTGCATTTGTTCAATACGGTCTTGTATGAGTTTTTTTTGAAGATTCAGAGAATTGAGCATAAAGTGCAAATCTGTATCATTGATGGTTATTTTTCGTATATCATCCAGGGAAAAACCGAGATATTTCAGCAGCAGAATCTGCTGTAGCCTGGCAAGGTCAGAATCTGTATAGAAACGTGCCCCTGAGGCTGTAATATAGGATGGTTTTAAAATATTTTGTTTATCATAAAAGCGTATCGTTCGTACAGAAACATTGGCCATACGGGCAAATTGTCCTGAAGAATAATATCCGGGCAGGTTCATAGGTGGCCTCCTTTTGCAAAATTGCTAGAAGTCGCGCAAAAGACGCGCTATAATGTCTGCTTACGCAGACATTATATTATGGCCGCATACTGCGTCCATAATAAGGCTTCGCCTTAAGATGCGTACTTGCGCGCAAAGGAAGGCTCGCTTCACTCGCTGCGCGAAAGCCGCGATATAATGTCTGCCTATGCAGACATTATATCATAGAAAGCCAGTAGTAAGGTACTCAAATTTGAGGGGGGATTGGAATTAGAAATATGTTTGGATGTACTGCTATGGGTATGAGCCTGACAGGATGTTTTGGAGGCTTTTTGCCACAAAAATTTGATGGAAAATGGATAAAGAGTTAATTTTTTGCGAAAAATATATAAACTTTTAATGTTTTTATTTGAAATAAGTAGATAAGCGTAGTATAATGATGTACTGAGTTTAATATAAAAGAGGTGTGCTATGGATAGAGATAACCGAAATTCTCGCTATAACCGCTCAGAGTCTCAGGAAGATTCCTTTGGGGGGCGCCGGATACGCCGAGGTGGTTATGAAGAAGATTATACTCCCCATTATAGTGGGCAGAGAAATCAGAAAAGCAGTTCATCGAGTAATGATTATTCAGGAAACCGTTCAAAATCCGAGCGTTCTGCGCGCATGAATGAAAATATATCTGGAAATAACGCTCAGCGAAGAAATAACAGGAAGCAAAATAGCTATGAGGAGTATCCCAGAAGTCAGAAAAGCCCTCAGCCGCTTTATGATGTGCCGGGCAACGCTCATCATAAAGGCGGCAAGTTTCAGGGGCGTAAGAAAAAGCATACAGTAGGTAAGATTCTGGCAATTGTTCAGGGGGTTTTATCAATTGTTGCTTTAGCTCTTCTGATGTTCCTGGATGTCGTTCCCACAAAGTATGTTGCTATTGCCGCAGTTTTACTGCTGATTCTGTGGGTATTTGCTTATTTTTCCCAGTTCACCCGGGGAACTCATATTGTGGGAAAGATTGAGTCTGTTATTCTTTGTATTGTTTTGGCCTGGGGCAGCTATTATTTATTTATTACCAATAGCTTTCTTGGCGCAATTACGGGAAGTACAGTAAAAGTGGATAATATTGTCATTGCCGTTATGCAGGATGACCCGGCGCAGTCATTGGCGGATGCCTCAGACTATACCTTTGGCGTCCAGTCAACGATTGACAGAGCGAATATTGATAAGACGATTAGTCAAATTAATGAAAATCTTGGAAAGGATATTTTAACCCAGGATTTTGATAGCTTTTCAGGCCAAATTAACGCTTTATACAATGGTGAGGTTGGGGCAATTATTTATAATGAAGCTTTTAATGGGAATATTATTGAAGAACATCCTACATTTAGCGATGATATTCGTATCCTGGATAATGTAAAAATTGAAACAAAAGTTGAAGTTGCAGCATCCGAAAAGAAGGTGACAAAAGAGCCGTTTACAGTATATATTACAGGTATTGATACCTATGGCTCGATTTCAACAGGAAGCCGCAGTGATGTTAATATCCTGGCAACAGTAAATCCAGAAACAAAGCAGATTCTTTTGACTTCCACACCAAGAGATTACTATGTCGAATTTCCAGGCGTAACTAATGGCCAGTTGGACAAGCTGACTCATGCCGGAAATTATGGTGTAGACTGTTCAATGAAAACTTTGGAACAGCTTTATGGAATATCAATTGACTACTATGCGAAGGTAAACTTTACATCAGTTATAAAAATTGTTGATCTTCTCGGTGGAATTAATGTTTATTCCGAATATGATTTTACATCGATTGATGGCCGGCACTTTAATCAGGGATGGAATGAGTTGGACGGAGAATCAGCATTAGCCTTTGCACGGGAACGTAAAGCGTTTGTCGATGGCGATAACCAGAGAGGCAAGAATCAGCAGGCTGTTATTGCGGCAATGCTTGATAAGGCTATGTCTCCTGCGATTTTGGCTAATTATGCAGGTCTTCTCGGAAGTCTGAATGATAATTTTGAGACAAATATGAGCATGAATGATATTACAGAGCTTATTAAGATGCAATTAAATGACGGAACGGACTGGGAGATTATTTCTCAAAGTGTTGTGGGCAGCAATGGTGAGGACTACTGTTATTCATTAGGCGGCTCTGCTTATGTTATGATTCCCGATCAGGCATCCGTAGAGGCTGCTGCGGCAAAGATTGAGCAGGTGCTTAATGGTGAAGTGATCGAAAATACCTCCGCAGTTCCAGAGGCAAACTAACTTATTGATGTAAAAACGCTGATTTTTTGAGCGTTGGAGTTTCCCCCTTTTGTTAGACAAAATGAAGGTTTAATGAAAGGGGGATTTTTATATAAAAACTATTGACAAAAGAACATTTGTTCGATATAATAAAGCTGAAATTTCAGAAAAAATATAAGATATTTTTTCTTCCCGGGATTTTGTTGCATTAAGTTTGGAAGGCTGGAGAAATGGAATGGAAACTCAAAATAAAAGAGTACTAAAAAAAGAGCTTTGTCCGAATTGCTCAAAACGCGTTCTTGATATATTTGCGGAAGGGCATGGAAAAGTTATCGTAGAGTTAAAGTGTCCACACTGTAAGAGGATTGTGACAGTCCATTATAACCATTAATTAAAGCAGTATTTTAATTTGATGTGTGTGGGAGTGCTATTTGAGAAGCATTATTTATATGAATACAGAAGCACTATCTAGCAACATGGATCCGCATTTGACGAGATACCTTACGGCAGAAGACTTTCAGTAATATTCTAGTAACTATTCAGCCATGCGACTGAGAAGAACAAAAACTCGGCGAAAGCTGGCTTGCAGAGAGCTTTTGTTCTCCTCAGACATAGGGGGAGCCCGAATCGAGGATTTAGCCGCGTATGCGGCGGTTAGCAGCGTTAGCTGCGCAAATCCGAGTGGCATGGCTGAATAGTTACATATTCTGGAAATGTTTTCTGCCTTTTTCTTTTCTCTGAGAACCTGTACATGTATAATAGATGGGAGGGAGATCATCCAGTTTGATAGTAAACCTTTATGCCGCGCTGCGCGGTATAATCCCATATGAAAGCCAGATATAGTTCCGTGCCTGCGGTGATCCGCCTTCTGCAGACAGTAGGTAGTAGGTCTGAGCTTCACTTTGGGCGGTGCTAAACGCTTGATACAGGCCTGTAGCAACTGTCCGTATACTTTGGAGTTATCAAATATTCATACATAGGGGCAAGTTTACTTGACCCTGTGCCCGCCTAATTGATACCTTTTATAGAAAACCTTCATGTCGCACTGTGCGTGGCTCCACTACGCATGAAAGCCAGATGGTTCCGTGCCTGCGGCACTCCGCCATCTGCCGACGGTATTCGCGCTTTACGTTCTGCCTGCGGCATGTCTACGCTGCCGCTTCGGTCGGTGCTTGACAAGCGGTCTACGTTCCACTTCGGTCGTTGCTGAACGCGTGCCACCAGCACGCAGCAACACTGGCGCTTAGCACCCCGCGCTCATACCGTCTTGCCGGTAAATGTCTGCGCATACGGTCAAGCGAGCTTGCCCGTATGCGCGTCCACTTGCCGAGCTTTCATAGTAAAATCAAGTTTTTCACTAATATATAACAATTCTATGGTACTATGAAAGAGATTGATTTGTTGTAAAATTGAATAATTCTGTCACAAAATACGGCTATGTTGTGTTTTAAATATTGCAGAATTTTTTGTTTAAATCGGCTGTTTTTTGTATGAAAACCTGGTAAGTATGTTATTATACGAGGGAGCTTAGCGGCGTTATCTATGGGTGGCGTGGAGCTCTTGCAGGAGCACATGAACTTATCACAGATGGATAACATTCATTTTGATTATCCTTTCTGAAAAATGGAAGGTATATTCATAATGTCAATGAGGATGAAGCGGTTCCATATGTTTTACCATCATTTACAGATAAGTGTGTGTGAAATATAATATATTAGGAAAAGGAGGGGCGTGCATGGCGTCAGAGGAAGAAAAGAAGGCGGCTGATGAAAATTCTGAGAAAAATAAAAAGGCATCTGGCTCAGAGGACAAGGAAAACGGAAATATAAAAGATTTGGCGCATGAATATGCACAGGTGAATGACCTGAATTTTTCTGAGAACATGCCGGATATATTTTCTGGGGAAGGAAAGGACGATTTTTTAGACGAAAATGATCCGGAGGATGCCATACTACTTAAAGCGCTTCAACAATATGATGATGAGATGCTTGATAAGTTCTTCAATGAGGAGGATGATGAAAAGCCTATTCCGCTTTCTGATGAAGGCCGGGAAAATATTAAAGAACTTTTCAGTCAGTGGATTGGCCCGGAGAATGCCGAAGCGGTTTTAAAAAAAGAGGAGGAAAATTATCAAAAGGATTTCCGTCGATGGAAACAAAAACGCAGAGGCCGTACACTGGCTTATGCCAGCCATTGGAGTATTCGTGTTGCAGCAGCCGTTTTTCTGATGGTTATATGTGCAGTAAATACGGATAGTTCATTAGCTTTTAAGTTGCCAAATGTAGGTTTTAAGGAAATCGTAGGGGAAGATAGAACAAAATTATTTGCTAAAAACAATGATACTAATGAGACGATGTCAGAGATTTCAAAGTCTTCAATACAAACATATTATTACTTAAGTGATACAATTGACGGATTTTCATTAACTAGTAAATCTAGTTTACAGCATTTAGTTTTGTATGAATATCAAAACTCAAACGGGGATATATATTTTTTTTCACAACAATTACTTGAAAATAATATTGGGATTAATACTGAAGAAAATGACTATTCAATCATTGATTCGGCATTTGGTGATGCATATTATTTTGATACAGTAGAGATTAGAGGATTAACTTGGAACTATAGTGGTTATTCATTTAAAATTGAAGGGCAGTTATCAAAAGATGAGCTATTGACGCTACAAAAAAGTTTACGAAAAGAGGTATAGATATGAAAAATAAGTTAACCAAAATAGTGTTATTTATATTGATTTGTGTATTATCAATTAATAGTATGGCTTTTGCTAATAATGTAATTGAAGACAATAATGATTTTATGGAAGATGAATATCATGTTGAAGGAACTCCGAATTTATCTCGCTGGAGCTATACGAGTTCAACGTCAGAAGGATTGACGATTAGTAGTGATGGAACTGCGACAATGTCTTCATCAGTAATTGGATATAGCAATGTCACTAAAATAGATATATATTTTTATCTACAGCAGTATGATGGGGCATGGAAAAATGTAAAAACATATAAAGACACAGTATATAATACATACGCAGCAAAAGAGCATGTTTATTCCGGGCTTTCAAAAGGGTATAAATATCGGTTGCGTTGTACTTATTATGTATATAGTGGTAATAAGTATGATTATTTTATGGAATATACAGATGAAAAGTACTATTAAATAAAAATTATTATTATATCTGTGGAAAGGGTATCTATGGGTACCCTTTCCTGGTAACCATGTAGTCTGCATCCCCCATCCTTCCTCATCCCTCCACCTTTATACACAATCCCCACAATTCCCCAGGATTTTCCTGTAAAATCAGTAATTCTTCTTCTTTACATTTCTAAAGATAATCTTGTATAATGTCCCCAGGGTAGCATGTTTCATAACATAAATTTGTAATAATTCATTTCGTGCCATTCGCAAAGCCGTGCTAACGCGATTTCTGTCGTTTTGCGCTTGCCTTTGTTTATAATCTAGCACTCCTTTAGCCAGAAACATAAGCAAAAATTTATTTATGTGAACACGGTGTTTGTTTATCATTCCCGGCTGACTGGACTGTTACATAAATTTGACAATACTAAAATTCTGTGAAGTAAAGTTATATTGTATTGTTCTGTATTGGCGGCTATTTCTGGATATAGGAATTTTGAAATGGGCTTTTCTATAGCCAGATAATTGCGTCAGGAATGTTACCCACATTTCCCAACATCTTGGAGAACCGCTGGGAAAGGATCCTATGAAATTTAATTCTATTTTATCATTACTGTATCCGTCAAGATGTCCAATATGTTTTAAAATTTTAGGACCAGAGGATCAATTGATTCACAAAAAATGTGAAGAAAGGCTTGTCTATGTAAAGAAACCGGTATGCCTTCGGTGTGGTAAGCCTGTGTATAGCCCTGTACAGGAGTTTTGCCTGGATTGCTCCAGAGGGGCGTCAGCCATTGATGGAGGTGCTTCTGTATGGGTGTACACGAAAGCTATAGCTGATTCAATTGCAATGTATAAATATCACGGAAAGAAAGAGTTTGCTGATTTTTACGTGCATAGATCTATTGAAAAATATGGAGATTGGATTAAAGCTCGGCAACCGGACTGTATTACCCCAGTTCCATTGAATAAAAAGAAATTGAGAATAAGAGGCTTTAATCAGGCCCAGCTTTTAGGCATAGGGATTGGCAAAGCTTTAAAAATACCTATGGATTCTGGTCTGCTTTTGCGTTCACGGTATACTGCTCCTCAGAAAGAGTTAAATCCTGTACAACGTTTGAAAAATCTTCAGAAAGCCTTTGGGCCAGGAAAGGGGATTTATAAATACAAAAGTGTTCTTTTAGTTGACGATATTTATACAACAGGGCGTACAATGAAAATTTGCAGTGAGATTCTTAAAGCCAATGGTGTAGAGAAGGTTTGGATTTTTAGCTTATGTATAGGCAGTGATTATTGAAATTGGTAACTATTCAGCCATGCATCTCGGGTTTACGCAGCTAATGCAGTTGAATCCTCAATTCGAGTTAAGCGACTAGGCTAAAGAATGACAAAACTTCTTGGCAAGCCAGCTTGCAGTACGCTGCCGCTCCAGTCGGTGTTTAACAAGCGGTCTGCGTTCCACTCCGGTCGTTGCTGGACGCGTGCCACCGGCACGCAGCAACACTGGCGCTTAGCCCCCCGTGCTCATACCGTCTTGTCGGCAAATGTCCGCGCATACGGCCAAGTGAGCTTGCCCGTCTGTGTGTCCACTTGCCGAGCTTTCATAGTAAACTTTCATGCCGCGCTACGCGCGGCTCCACCACGGATGAAAGCCAGGATTGCTCCGTGCCTGCGGCAGTCTACGCTGCCGCTCCGGTCGGTGCTTAACAAGCGCCACTGGCGCTTAGCACCCCACAATCCTGCCCCAAGGTATGTCTACGTTCCACTCCGGTCGGCGCTAAACGCGTGGTCTACGCTCCGCTCCGGTCGTTGCTGGACAAGCGCCACCGGCGCTTAGCAACACAGGCACGCAGCGCCGGACTTTCCGCTGCCTACGGCAGGTCTACGCTTCGCTCCGGTCGTTGCTAGACGCGTGGTCTACGCTCCGCTTCGGTCGTTGCT
>JAGZDD010000078.1 GCA_018369015.1 Clostridiales bacterium
ACTTCGGTCGTTGCTGGACGCGTGGTCTACACTCCGTTCCGGTCGTTGCTGGACAAGCGCCACTGGCGCTTAGCAACACTGGCACGCAGCAACACTGGCGCTTAGCACCCCGCACTCATACCACCTTGCCCGTCCGATGTCTGTATGCCATTGTGCGCAAGCGCCCCCTGGCACACAGCCGCCGTTCGGGGCTTTCATAGTAAACAAAAAGCTCCGTTCTGAAATTTCTTTCAGGACGAGAGCTTAAACTTCGTGTTACCACCTGGATTTATCCGCGCCTTACGGCTCCGGACCTCATGGAGTACCTGCGACTGCCTGTTTATCCCTTGTCAGGCGCGCAACGCCTGGCCGCGATAACCTGGCCATAAACAAAGAGTTTTGACCGCCATACTCCTGCGCTGTAACGGGCGCTCCCGTCGCAGTCTTAAGCGCCGCCTAAAATGAAATCCCTCTCATTCTGGCAGCCCTCTCGGTGCGCGGCTCCAAGGCCATGTTCAATATCGATCGCTGTGCTTCTTTTCAGCCGCCGAAGCTCTCTGTAACAGTTCCTGATATCTACTCTTCTTTTCATTGCTTTTATGCGATATATTTCCGGGAAGCCATACCCGAAATCATGTGAATAACTAAAGAATACGGCCAAACAACAAATTTGTCAAGGAAAAGTTCCATTACTGCTTACGACCAGCCAAACTGTGACGTTATTGTTCACAGGCACCCTATAAACAGTAGCACTGTGGCTACCTCAGTTCCCGTGGGCTGCATCCGTAAATTTCCCGGAACATTTTTGTAAACAGTTTATAATTATTAAATCCGTGGCGTAATGCAATATCCATAATATTATCCTGGGTATTTAAAATATCATCATGGATATGGACAAGCCGTACTAAATGAAGGTGGCGTATAAAGGTTATCCCCATATGCTTCTTAAAGAAACGGCAGAAATATTCCCGGCTCAGGCCGAAATTCCCTGAAATTTCTTCCAGGGAAATATCCTCTTTATAGTGATCCCGTATATAGGACATAATTTCCTGGAGCCGTTCCCGTACCCGCACATCCCCCTCATCCGTTTCCTTAGAACCGGGAAGGGCGCTGGAAAAATGATTGACAAGAAGAAAAAGCACTTCCATAACGATAGATTCACAGCGCATTTCATATCCGCGGGGCTGGGTAATGTAAAGTCTTGGAAGCTCTTTTAGCATTTCGCAAATTGTCAAATACTGCTCCAGCTTTTCTCTTGGCAGCGAATCTCGTTCACAGCTTAAGCTTAATGTATCCAAATCCGGCACATATCTTTTCAGGAAATCTCTGGATACATAAATATACAGCCCCATAGAAATCCTCGCGCACTGCGTCTGATGAATGACATCCGAATCAACAAGGATAAACTCGCCATTAACAAGGGTATGTTTTTTTCCGTCAAGAATAATCTCACCGATACCATTCAAGGCATAATGCAATTCCAGAGCCGCATGAAAATGCGGTGGAGAATACTCTCCTCTGCGGCTGTAATAATGGATTTGTATGCCTGTTTTATCCAGGTCATAAATATGCTTATAAATTACGTCATTCAAAGTTGTCCACCTCTAAATTCACGAATCAATGTCAATATTATCTAATATTAGGTCAATTTTTCACCTAACATTTTTGCACTTAATATGATAACATATCTATTGTAAAAAGCAAGGGGCACAAACCTAGTGCAGGAAATCCCGCAAAGAAATGCGACTGCTGTGAAGTTCAAGCAAGCTTGGCTTTGGTTTGTTTCCCGCGCGAATAAATCAGGCGAATATAGAAAGGAGTAATGCTATATGTCAACAACATCCAAAAGAACAAATAAAAAGACGACTAAAAACCGTTTTGCGAAGTATCTTAAGGAAAGTATGAAAGCCTTTGCTTGCTCCGCAGATGCATTATCCGGTAATTACCGGCCTTACAGCCGCTAATTCAATTTGTAAGCCACTAAATTAACAATATATCCCCCCTAAAAGGGCGGCGTATAAAGATTCTCTGTCTTTATACGCCGCCCTTTATTACTCATCCTGCCTCATTCCTGCGCAATCTTTTTTACTGCTTCCACTGCAATGTCAATCTCACCCTCTGTGTTAAACCAGCCAAAGGAGAAGCGCACAGCCCCGGTTTCTCTTGTTCCCAGTGCCTCATGCATTCTCGGGGCGCAATGGCCTCCGGAACGAACCGCAATATCAAACTGCCCGGACAAAATATCTTCTACTTCACCACAATCCCAGCCTCCAATATTCAGCGTCACGATCGGGGCGCGTTCCATGGGCTTTGAAAAATCCCCGTAAACGGTGACTCCCGGAATATTCCTTACGCCTGCGTAAAAACGTTCCATTAAAGCAGACTCTTTTTGATGAATCGTGTCAATACCTGTTTCCTCAATATATTTCAAGGCCGCCAAAAGCCCTGCAATACCATGGCTGTTAAGTGTTCCCGCCTCCAGCCGCGTGGGATATTCCCGGGGCTGCTCCCGAAGATAGGTCTGTACGCCGGTTCCCCCGGATTTGTGTGGCTCTATCTCTACGCCTTTTGCCACACATAACCCCCCGGTTCCCTGGGGCCCCATCAGCCCCTTGTGTCCTGTAAAACATAAAACACTAATATTGTCTTTTTCCATATGGATCGGAAAACTCCCGGCTGTCTGGGATGCGTCCAATATAAATAAAAGGCCCCGGCTTTTGGCAATTTCGCCGATTCTATGAATATCCAGTACATTTCCTGTCAAATTCGATGCGTGGGTACAGATGATACATTTTGTATTTTCCCGAATCATCCCCGGTATTTTTTCAACATCCACGCGTCCATTCTTATCTGCCTTAAGGAAGCTGATTTCCATGCCTTTTTTTACCAGCCCGTACAATGGCCGAAGAACTGAATTATGCTCCAAATCCGTAGTAATCACATGATCTTTTGGGCCAAGAAGCCCCCGGATCGCTATATTCAGCGCCTCCGTCGAATTTGCTGTAAAACATACCCGTTCAGGACAGTTAAGCCCGAACATTTTTGCCAGTGCTTCTCTGGCGCTGTAAACTACCCGGGCTGCGGACAAAGCGCCGTCATTGGCGCCGCGCCCGCAGTTTCCCAGGCTTCCCATGGCCCAGACTACAGCCTGGACCACACACTCCGGCTTTTTTTGCGTTGTCGCCGCATTGTCCAGATAAATCATTGACTTCGCCTCCAATGTAACTGTTCAGCCACGCCTCCCGGATTTGCGCACTAACGCTGCTAACCGCCGCATACGCCGCTAAATCCTCACTGAGTCAGCCAAGCATCTAACTGCTTCTGATATTCATCCAAAATCACCTGTACATTGACGGAATGAAGCTTATCAATGTACTCCTGTAAAACGGCCTCGGAAGCCTGTCCGCTTCCAATCTGGTCGCGGTATTCTTCAATCACATTGGACACCGCTGCCGTTTCATTAACAAAAGCTGTCAGATCACAGGAAAATCCCAGATAATCTGATACCGGAGCCGCCTTAAGATCTGCCTCAGACTGTTCTCTGAAATCTGCGGGATCTCCGGACCACGGATAGACGAGGAATTGGTTCGGTACACTATAATCAAACAAATGATAATCCGGTTTCTCATTGCCCTCGATATACTGGGCCACACCGTCAACAACTTCATAGTCTACGCCTTCCACGCCCCAGGCCATAAGATTATTGATCTGTGGATCTGTAATGGCAAGATTCAGGAAAGCAATCGCCGCTTCAGGCTCCTTTGAGGTTGTAGGAACACAATAAGCAAATTTTGTACATGCCTCTGAATTTACCTCCCCATCATAAAGCTTTACCGCTACCATCGGCATTCCCGCAGCTACCGACTTGGCGTTTTCCGCGCCAAATTCAGCCGTAGAAATAAAGGAGAATACTGCGTCCGATTTAATATAATCTTCACAGGAACCGCCGGACCCACTCATATCAAAATAAGAGAGACCTTTTTCGTTCCAGCCCCTTACCATAGCCGCAGCCTGCTGATAGGAATCACTTTCCATATTTAAAGTAACTTTCCCATTTTTATCCAGACGGACAATTCCTAAAGTATCTCCCAACGTATCAAACACATCGGCATCCGCAAATGCCCCGCTTACATTAGCATTTGGCTGCATTGGGCCAGAACCGCTCTGATACATATAAGGCTGAAGATAATTCCATTTTTCGCTGTTCTTAACAGCCTGGAGAATTTCTTCAAATTCTTCAAATGAGGTCATATTTCTGGCCTTTTCCAGAAGCCCAAGATCCTCAAGCACATCCTCGCGCATAAACACATAATTTGAAGATATAACATTTCGATAACACGGAACGCCGTAAACGCCATCCCCAACAGTCGTTGCCTTGAGCATGTCTCCAAGGGTCGATGTAATATCCGGCCCGTAAGTATCCACATATTCTGAAATATCCATCAACTGATTCTGAGCCATCATTGCTGAATATGAAGCTGATGAAAAAGCGGTAAGCATAAGATCAATCTGTTCATTTCCCGCCATCATAATACCAATCTGCTGAATATAAGAATTTACATCCATAACCGTAATATTGACATGAGTATTAATTTTTTCCTCTGTAATCGTGTTAATCGCATCTTCCACATGCTGTACATCTTTTGGAGAAACAAAAGTAAAATAAAAAAGTTCAATTTCAGCCATGTCTTCCCAGTCAACTACAGCCGTACTTTCTTCTCCATTTCCAGAAGCATCTGTTCCTTTGCTTTGGTTTCCACGCTCTGCCGACGAAGCATTTTGCGGTTCCTGCGCCTGGCTGCCCGGCTGTACTCCTCCATTTTCGCTATTTCCACAAGCTCCCAATAAAAGTGCAGAACATACCCCCAGAGCCGTCCAGCTAAGAAATCTCTTTTTTAGCATTAATAAATCAGCCTCCCAATCTTTAAAATTTATTCTATCATATACTTTTTTAACATAGATTAGCTTTTCTTTTTTTCCATTTTGTTTGTTTTTTATTTCAATATCCATTTAAAATTGTATTTTTTTACAAAAAACATACATATTCCCCCATAAAAATAGATACGCGCTTTGACATTCTCTCATTTGTATTGTAAAATACTCACAAATATTTCACTAAAACTTTAGTATATAATATATTATTTTACAAATCAATAATTTAACTGCGAATATACAATTAGCATAAATGAAGTCAAAAGCCACAAACAAAAAAGAAGGTTGAGAAAATGAAACGTGAATCACAAATCATAGAAATCATGGAAAACTCTATCCACTTAATTAATGAGCAGTATAACCAGCCGCTCCACCTGAATATTATCGCCAAGCAGAACTTTATGTCTCCGGCTACATACTCACGGTATTTTTTTGAGCTTACTCAATGCAGCTTCTCTGATTATGTCAATAAGCTCCGGGTGAACCACGCCAAAAAGGATCTGATATATACCGATAATTCCTTAACCCGTATTGCTCTGGAACACGGTTTTTCAAACAGCTCCGTATTCAGCAAAACTTTTCGCCACTATACTAAAGTCAGTCCGTCAAATTACCGAAAAACACACAAAAGCCGTTTAAAACCGGAAAAACATCAAAATATTTTAACGAAATTAAATATATCCGCTTCGCGCCCTCTTCCTATTGAAAAAAGCTGGCTAAACGCATTAAATGCCGGAGATATGAGCTTTCTTTTCCACACAGTTCTCCAGCAGCAAATCCTGGAACTTTCCAGAGAGCTTTCCATTAAATATATCCGAATATGGAACCTGTTTTCACCTGAACTTTTCCCACACGGAACAGCTAACCTGACGCGGCTGGATCATAATCGTTTAGACAATATTTTCGATTTTCTGGTCAAACATCATCTAAAACCATGGGTTAACCTGACAAAGCAGTCCGATATACTTATCAATGATATTATCAACGCCCCGACCGACCCCACGGCCTATGGAACAGTTATGACACCGGAAAAAGCTTCCATTTTTTATGAAAATCTTTTTCAGCACTGGATCATACGCTATGGAAGCGAAAACGTCTCTCAGTGGATTTTTGAATGTTGGTATAACGATATCGACACCAGCTCCGGTGTCAAAGAAAATTTTATCCAAAATGTTTCTGTCATACAGTTACTCTTAAAAAAATTGCTCCCGGGAGCGCGTCTCGGCGTTCTCAGCAACTCCATCTTAAGTATGCAAGAAGAAATTTCAGAGCTTTTTGAATGTTGGCCCAACCATCTGACTCCAGATTTTATCTCTGTATTTTGCTTTCCTTACATTAAGGAAAATGCATCGCCCAAAAAGCTGACACAGTGCCAATTTACAAAAACATGCCTCGAAGTGACACGTAAGCTTTTAAAACAGTACCATATGGATCGGCTTCCTGTTTATATTTCCCAATGGAATATGACTGTATCCTCGCGCAACGCCATTAATGACAGTTGTATCGCCGCCTGTATTCTGTTAAGCAATATTGAAGAAACGCTAAATGAACAAGCGCCGATCCTTTATTGCTATGCCAGTGATATTTGTACAACGCAAATGGATATTCTACCGACAATTTTTGGCGGGATCGGCCTTGTCACAAAAGATTTTATCCGAAAGCCTGTCTTTTTTGCCCTGTCATTTTTCAAAAAAATGCCAAACTACTGTCTTGCCCATGGCCCGGGTTATATCATCACCACAGATAAAACCGGCCGGTACGATCTCCTTTTATTCAATACACAACCGCTGCCTGAATTTTATTATCAGCAGAAGGAGTACGAAATTACGACAAATATCGTGCTTTCAGACCTTTATTCCGGAAGTGAACAGACATTCGACATTTCAATTGCATTTCCGCCGGAGCATACTGCTTACCGAAAAAAGACGGCCCGTCTCGTCCCAGGGCAGTCTGATCTTCTTGGGAGGCTAAAAACATTGGGTGAGTCCGCAGAACTTGCTTTTGATGAAATCGAATATTTACAACATATTGTCCAGCCGGAAATAACGATCCAGAAGTTTTCAGCCGACGCTTCGACCATTCAAATAGACCTGTCTCTCAAGCCCTATGAAATATGCTATATTTCCTTTTGCCCAATTAAATCAGGAACATAACTTGCCCATGGGAAAATCCTTTTACCGATCAGCGGTACATCGCTTCACTATACTTATGACATTCATCGCATACCCAGAAACGGCGTCTGGCAATATCAGGCTTGGCCGGATCTCCCATAACAATAGGAAATAGTGCAAAATTTCCATCCTTCCCATAATCATCAATGGCTTTTCTTGTCGCCTGGCGCACACTCTCCTCACTGGCACCTTCAAAGTTGTGGGGGCCTGTGGAATCCCAGCCGCCATGAATGAGCAGCCGGTCGCCGTAGTCCGCTTTTATTTTATTTAAGTCGTTCATAATCTGTGCAGTCTGCCAGACCGTCGCCCCGGTTTCTACAATATCCGGGATAATCGCTTCTGCATTGCCGCACACATGATGTTCCAAAATAAGCCCGCAATTCACCGCCGTTTTTCCGAGCATCATTTCAAATGGCTTAATCAGATCGTCATACATGGCTTTAGAGAAAAACAAACCGTCGCCGGAGCATACATCATCGCCATTCACATAAATGTCCGGTTTATAATAATAAGCAATTTTTTCAATAGTTTTCATCTTAAATTTCGTATGGGCCTCAAAAAACTCGTAAACAGCCTCCGGCTCCTCAAGCATGGCGATCAGAGCCTCACAGGTTCCCATAAGCGATTGGAGCCGGTTAAAATTTCCTTCCATACCAAAGCAGGCAACTACCTTTTCATTCCGGTCAACACGGGCCAGATCCCTCGCTGCCGCGCCTTCCCAGTCCATGGCATCTAAATCCGGAAATTCAATATACTTTTTCCACTCCGTAATGTCCTCAAGTACATGCTCATACGGATCTGGAATCGCCTGCCACCCAGTATCTTCGGTACAGATCCATTTTGCGCCGAACATATCCTTGCCGCCCTTCATGTAATCGCCCTGGTTATTGAGAACCGAGGCTCCCATGGGCGCATAGGCTTCGTAAAAATTAGGCACCCATGCTGGTTTTTTGTGATTGTAAGCAATAAAAAAGTTTTCTCTTTCTGTCAATGCTTTTTTCCCTGTCAAAGTATCACTCCCCTGTTCTTTTGTAACAGTTTGGCCATGCAAAACTGTTACGTTCTTTTTACAAAGCTTTAGATCATACCTTTTTACCTTAAGCTGCGCAGTATATCCGGCCGCACGACGCGGTAGCCGTTTTCCATGCGTAAGATCCATCCGTTATCAACAAACTGCTGCAATATACGGTGAAGATGACGGTAGCTGATATCAAGCTGTTCCGCTACAATTCCCTGGTTTTCACAAAATATCCCGGAACGGCCGACGGAATTAACGAGATAAATCGCCACCTTTTCCCGGGCTGACGACAGGTTGTTGACCATTTGCATGTTTCCAAAATAGCTCAGCTTTTCTGCCAATACCTGGCACACAAAATACAGAAATTTGGGATCCTTCAAAAGCCCTGGCAAAACCTCCCGGTAATCAAAAACGACCGCAATACACCGTTCCACTGTTTCTACAGTATTCGTCTCGGACTGCCGCTTTTCGTCAAGCATAAATTCCATTTCCCCGAGAACAGAAAATGCGCTGCAAAAACGGTACAATATTCTTTTTCCATTTTCTGAATTTCCATAGACTTTATACCGCCCTTCCACAAGGAAATAAAAAGCCCCGGCAAAATCACGGTCACAGCAAACAAACGTATTTCCGGGAAATTCTGCCAATGTCATATACGGATAATACAATGAAAAATCCGAAAAAAACCGGTCAATATGGTATTTTTCTATGTACGCATCCAAAAGCTTTGCATTTTTAATATCGTTCATTAGTTACACCTCTATTGTATTAACTTTATAGAATAAAGATATAGGACTTAGGTCCCATTATCTATAAATCATACTAACTTTGTGGCTTATATACAATTTATTATTTGGAATTTTGTTAGATTTTTATAAGTATTTTCGTAATAGTTCCACTTCACGAACGATAGCATATTTTCAAGAAATGCCGTATTCCTATGACTGCTATTGAAACTATTTCATCCGCCAACTGCCCCTCATACAAATATAGCCAACAGTAAGCCCAATCCTTTGACGCAAACATCCGGGGATTTGGCTTGCTGTTGGCTTCTCTTCTCCTTTTTACAAAAAGCTTCTGCGGTAAACTTCGCTGAGCATGACAATATATGCTTCAAATACCGTATTGGAGGCCACTCCCATAGCTTCTGAAAAATCCATCGATTGAAATAATATTTCATCGGCTATCGTTTCATATCTGGACTTTCCACAGCTTGCCAGAATAATATAACCGCCCCTGCTTTTAATTTTCTCTAATACAGGGGAAAGATCCATTGTCTCGGAAAATTCAATAGAATTGATAAAAACAATACTGTTTTCATCCAGACTGTCGGCGTCCGCCAGCATTTCGGGAAGCAGGCAGAAGTAAGTGGTATCTTTTCCATCCATGGCAAGATTTTGCTGAAAGGAATATACGGCATAGGTACGGCTGTGAAGGTAAAAACGAATCTGCTTTTTGCCGTGAATCTTCCGGGCAAGATTTTGAATATCGATGGGATTTATATTTTTTTCGATAATTTTTCCGGCCGCCTTAATCTGGGCAACACATTCAGATACTATAGACATAGTATCCACCTGGGAGGAAATAATACGGTTATAGTAGGTATACTGCGACACAGCGGCCTTTAAAGCATACCGGAAATCTGAGTAATTTTTGTACCCCATTTTTTGTACCATACGCCATACCGTCGTCCTGGAGGAATCTGTCAGCTCCGCAACGTCATAAATCGTAGCGTCTGAAGCAAAATTCATATTTTCTAAAATGCCTTTAATAACAACGCGATAGGTACTATCCGGCGGTAATTGATTATATAATTCCATCAAGTTTTGAAGTACGTTCAAATTATTGCCTCCCCCATATGTTTTCCCCGTCCAGACAGGATATATGCTAAATTTATATTTTGCTATCATTTTAGCATTTTGACATTCGTATTTCAATCAAAAACAGACATTATCCCGAAGCCGGATAATGTCTGTTTCAAAAATCAATTATTCATTTATTTTAATCGTTTGCGTTCGGAACTTTTTATTATATTCAGTCCTCAAATACTACAGTTTTTCCCGTGGCGGCCGACTCATAAATAGCTTCAATCACCCGTGTCACAACCGCAGCCTGCTCTGGGAGCACCGCCGGATCGGTGTCATTTTTAATCGCTTCGATCCAGTGGTTAATGTCATATTCATTCATATTGACGGCTTCTGTAATCTCAGGAGAAGAAAGCGTCAGCTTGCCGTCAACAAACTGGTTAATTCTAAGAGAGGCCTCAAATTTCGGCCCGACCATATCTGCTCCGGCCTTCGTTCCCGCCACCGAAGCGACAACCCCCGGCGCCTCCTGAATCATATTAATCAGCCATGCGGTTTCCATATAAATCATCATGCCGTTTTTCATTGTTATCATAGCCATGGCCGTATCTTCAACATCAAAATTATTGACATCCCACGGGCCGAGGTCATTGCCCTCAGGATAATGCTTCATTTTATCGAAAATGACGCCGCGCACGCTGGCTACATCATAGTTGTCGGTCAGCCACATGGGAAGGTCAATGGAATGAGGGCCGCCGTCCATAAGTACGCCGCCGCCATTGAGAGCCTTATTTGTGTAAACGCCATAGGCAGGCAGACGTCTTGGACGAAGCTGCTGGGATTTCATATAATAAATATCGCCAAAAAAGCCTTCCTTAATCAGTTCCTTCATTTTTAAAGGCGCCGGATTAAACCGCCACTGTAAGCCGACCGTCAGCTTCTTCCCCGCCGTTTTAGCTGCCGTGATCATTTTCTGGGTATCTGCATAGGTACATGCCATCGGCTTCTCACAATGAACATGCTTGCCGTGGTTAAGGGCTTCCACCGTCATCGGACAATGCAGAGGATTCGGGGTGCAGACATGGACAACATCCAATTCCGCGTCCGCGCAAAGCTCACGATAGTCTGTGTACACCCTGGCATTTTCCAGATGAAAATCCGACTTCGCCTTTTCGCAGCGCCCCGGCTCAATATCACACAATGCTTTAATTTCAATATCATCCCTCTGAATTAAAGACGGAATATGTTTTGTTGTGGCAATAACGCCAATACCAATCACACCGATTCTTAATTTACTCATATTTCTTACCTCCATTACCCATTTTTTATTGCGCCCTTAGCCATTCATCTAACTGTGTCTGATAACAGTCGATAATTTTTTGCGCTCCATTATCTTCAAGCTTTTTAAGAAAGTCGTCAAAGACCTCCGGTTCACAGGAGCCTGTATGTACCTGTCCTTTATATTCCGCAATCACATTTGTGACAGCGCCAATCTCATTTGTCACAGACGACGTATCTGCCGTAAAACCAAGATACTCACTAACGGTTCCAGCAGCCTCAACGGCTTCACATTTCTCGCGGAAATCAGCGCCGTCGCCCTGCCACGGCAGTGTTATAAACTGATTTCCAAACAGGAAATCATCGGAATGGTACGCGCCTTCTGTGCCATCAACGTAGCAGGCCTCGCCGTCAACAACCTCATAATCCCGGCCTTCAATTCCCCAGGCTAAAAGATTGGCAATCCGTGAGTCTGTAAACATCATATCCAGAAATGTCATTGCCGCCTCCGGCTCCTTAGCGGAATTTGGAATCGTCCATACAAACTTTGTCAGAGAGCTTGTCGTTATCGGATAGGTTTTTACTTTTACACAGGTCATAGGCATACCGCAGGCCGTAGATTTTAAGGTTTCAACGCCTTCCTCGCAATTTCCAATATAAGAAAATGCCACGCCGGATTTTATAAGGGATTCCGCCATTTCAGCATTGGTCGCTGTATCTTTATAAACATAGCCTTTTTCATACCAATCGTGCATTTTTTCATAAATTGCCCGAAATTCTTCAGTCATATAGCTATTGCGTATCGTCTGGCTGCTGCCGTCCGGGCTGATGGAAACAAGGAAATTGTTATCCCCCAGAGAATCATAGCAGCCAGCAGTTTCAAAACTCTCCGTCACTAAATACCCCGGATTAATACCAAGGCATGTTCCCTGGCCGTCTGATGAGACCATTCCCGCCAGATTCCCCCATTTTTCACTGGAAATCACGGCTTCAAGAATCTCCTCGTATTCATCCAGACTGGACATATTCTGTGCTTTTTCCAAAAGCCCCAGATCCTCAAGAACATCGGTACGCATAATCACCCATGTACTAACAACATAGGTGCGGTTGCCCGGAACGCCGTAAACACGGCCATTGGCAGAGGTACCCTTTAATTTATCGCCCAGGATGGACTGAATATCCTGGCCGTATTCCTCCAGCAAATCCGTAAGATCCATTAACTGATTCTGGGCCTGCATGGATGTAAAGGAAGCCGAATCCGCAGGCATTGTCAGTAAAAGATCCACAGCCTCGCTGGAGGCCATACGCAGGCTGACCTGCTGGGCGTAGCTTCCGGTTTCCACCATTTCCAGATTCACATGGATATTTAACTCCGGCTCTGTGATCTCATTAATTGCCGCCTCAACGTCGGGAAGTCCTGCCGGGATTGTAGAGGTTGCCAGATACATCATATTCACATCTGCCATGTCCTCCCAGGTCACATTATAATTTCCGGCGGATACCGCGCCCGAAGTTTCTTTGCCGGACTGGTGATCTTGTACCTCCTGCGTCTTAGCCGTGTTCCCGGACTGCATATTGACGTTTTCCTTATCGCTGGATTCCTGATTGTTGGACTCGTGATTACCAGAACCCTGATTGCCGCACGCCGCCAGGCTTCCAGCTGCCATCATCAGACACAATGCCATGGCCATTCCTTTTTTTAGCTTCATAAAATATTCCCCCTTAAATCAACACTTTTCTGCACTCTGAAAGGCTCTTTTCTTTCTCCATCGTCGGCATATATTCCAATGCAATAGATTTGTCATATTTCAGGTCGTTAAGCAGGTTTAAAAGATAAGAATAATTCAGCTCCCCTCCGGTAATTTCTGTACGGTCTGGCGCTGCCGCCAAATGAATATGTCCGATTTTACCAATATTCTTTTTCAGTGTATTTGCGATATTTCCTTCCATAAGCTGATAGTGGAAAATATCGTATAAAAGCTTGAAATTTTCGCTCCCGACTTCATCAATCACCGCAAAGGGTTCCGCAGAATCCCTGAAAAATCCCGGCACAGGGAAATAAATTGGCTCAAGGACAAGTGTAACGTCCTCCTCCTGGGCCAGCATCGTCTGCATTTTAAAACCCTCGACAATATTTTTATAGCTTTCTTCGCGGCCAAAGCCTGGCAGTTCGTCCGCAGTCACGATAATTGTTTTGCAGCCAAAGCGTTTAGCAACAGCAATCGTTTCCCGAAGGCCGTCAAGCGCCCTCTGATGTGTTGAAGGGTCTGCAAGCGTTCCCCGGTCTTTGGCACAAATGGAGGTTATTGTAAGTCCGAGTTCTTTTTGCTTTTCCAAAAGCCTTCCGATGTCCTTATTCGCCCAATCCCAAAACTCCACGCAGTCAAAGCCCGCGCGCTTTGCCAGTTCCATCCCCTCAAGCAGCTTTGTTGTGTCTGCAAAGACAGGGCCTTTAGGCGTCATTTCCAGACACAACAAATCGACACATACACTGTACTTCATCTGAAACACTCCTTTTTCTTAAGATAGCCTTATTATATAAAGTATCCCAGCTTGCTGCGCCCAGGCTCTTAAGCAGCGGAGCTTCCGGGGAACACACGGTTTTTATGAAAAACATACGGTTTCATTTATGAAATTCTTCAAACAAAAAACAAACTCTGGTTTCAAAGTTGAAACCAGAGTTTGTCCTCTCTTGTGACAGTTCCGACATCCGCCCCGCCTATTTGCAGCAACCACATCTTTTTATTGAACCCCTAACCGCCCCGTGTTAAAATAAAATCAGCACTTTTAAAAGCAGCTATTTTAGAAAGGGGCGTTTTGAATGAGTATTGAAAACACAACAACGCTTTGGCATGACCGGAAACATATCCTCTGGTTTCCGTTTACTTTTGAAAAATACCGCGTTGCCAACGGACGGATTTATTGCCAGCATGGCCTTATCAACCAGAAGGAACATGAATGTCTGCTCTACCGTATTCTGGACATTTCCCTGAAGCGTTCTCTTGGAAATCTTATATGCGGTACTGGAACTGTTACGATGCGTACGACAGATGACTCGGACCCTGTGCTTGTATTAAAAAATATCAAGCGCAGCCGGGAGGTTAAGGATCTGTTAAGCGACCTCATCGAAAAGGAGCGCATCCGCAAGGGCGTCACCGGCAGGGAAATCCTTGCCAACGGTTCCATGTCCGATGATGATTTTGACGGGGATTATGGGGAGTAAGCGCACCTATCCGATGCGATACAACAGCCAGCGCACCTATTTGCGCTGGCCTTTTATTCGTCTGCTATATCATCTCAAAATACATCTGATACCCCCGGTACGGACCGCTTTCCAAGGGCAGGGGAAATCCTGCCCACATAAGGGCTGCCCCGGAATACACCTTCCCGGTCTTTTCCTCCCGGTACAGGCTGTGTTCCTTAAGGCCCAAAAGCCTTACATAATTCACCGTCATATTGCCGTGCATCTGAAGCATAATCACATTAAGAAGAACCTTCGTCTTATCCTCCGACACAAAAGCCCAGGCGGCGGTTTCATCCGCTGCCGGATTGCTTAGGCGGTAATAATCGCCGCCTGCAATGAGAGGGGCATATTTGTGGTAAGCCCGGATCTGCTCCCTGATTTTATCCTTTTCCTCATCATCTAATTTCCCCGGATCAAGCTCATAGCCAAAGGTTCCGGCCATTGCGACCACCCCGCGGGTATTCATCGATACGCTCCGTCCGGTCTGATGATTAGGCACTGTCGATACGTGAGCGCCCATAGTACCTGCCGGATAAATAAAAGAAGTACCGTACTGGATGATTGTCCGATCAATGGCGTCTGTGTTATCGCTGCACCAGATTTGCGGCGTATAGTAAAGCATCCCGGCATCAAACCTGCCGCCTCCGCCGCAGCAGCCTTCAATTAAAAGATTAGGGTAACGGGAAATAAGCTTCTCAAGCACCTCGTAAACGCCAAGAACATAGTCGTAAAGCACCTGTCCTGAATCCTTTCCCTCCGGCGAAAATACATTAGCAATGCTCCGGTTCATATCCCACTTAACATAGTCCATATTGGCACTGTCAAGCAGCTCGCACAGCCGGCCATAAATAAAATCCCGCACTTTCCTTCTGGAAAAATCCAGGACGAGCTGGTTACGGCTGCGGACCGGCCCCCTTCCGGGGATGACGAAAGCCCAGTCCGGATGCGCTCGGTAAAGTTCGCTGTCCTCTGAAATCATTTCCGGCTCTACCCATATTCCAAACTTTAGCCCCAGTCCATTGACATTCTCAACAAGCGTTTTTAAGGAACAGCCAAGCTTTTCCTCATTCACTGTCCAGTCTCCCAGGCTGCTGTTGTCATCGCTGCGGCGCCCGAACCACCCGTCATCCATAACAACCATTTCAATGCCAAGCCCGGCCGCCTCTCTGGCCAGGTTAAGAATCGTTTCCCCGTTAAAATTAAAATACGCCGCTTCCCAGCTATTAATCAGCACAGGCCGGGAAATATCCCGGTATTTGCCCCGGCACAAATGCTTCCTGAAACATTTATGAAAATTTTGGCTAAGCTTTGAAAATCCCTCTGTAGAACAGGTCATAACCGTTTCCGGCACAATCAGGCTTTCCCCGGCAGCCAGGGGATAAGAAAACATATCGCCCGGCAGCCCAAGAAGGATACGCGTCTGATTAAACTGGTCCTTCTGGGCCTCCCCAAGAAAATTGCCGCTATATACAAGTGTCAGGCCATAGCACAGCCCGCAGTCCTCCTGGGTATTTTCCCCAGCCAGAATCATTGACGGATTGTACTGATGGCTTGAGCTTCCGCGCCCGCTGCCAATCGAAAGGCGCTCATGCCCGACCTTGATCCGGGAAACATTCCGCTCCATATTATGACGGCCATAAAAGGTCATAAGCTCATAATCGCCATAAATAAAATCCATTGCCGCAGAAGCCGCCTTTTCCACAAAAACGCGTTCTCCTCCGCTATTCATCAGCTTTACGCTCCGGGTAATAATATCAAGCTTTGGCAAAACGCCATACAGCAGTACCGCCTGAACGTGGGTCACGGGGTCCTCCATATATACCTCAAGGGTCTGTGCTTCCTCTGCCTGTGCGTAAACCGCCGGAAGGCCATCAAGGCTGTATTTCCCACCATAAATTTTATGCCCGGTGTAACGCAGGTCACAGCAGTAGGTGCCATCTCCATTGCGCACAATCAGCGCCGGACTCCGGTAATCCCCAGTGCCTGCGCAGGGAAATTCCTGGGGCAGTGCGTCCATAGAGTAGGTGCGGCAGCTTCCCACATCCGCAGGGCAGCCGGAAAAACCCCGGTCAGCAAAGGTAAGGAGGTAATCCATTTCTCCATCTGCCTTTTTCCCGTAATAAAGGTGAAGCAGGAAGCCGTAGGCGTCTGCCTGAAACTGATAGGTTGTATGCTCTGTCTGTAATGTAAAAATCTGATTATCTTTCTGGAAATGAATACACATATACGTAATCTCCTTTTTACTATGAAAGCTCGGCAAGCGGACGCACATCCGGGCAAGCTCGCTTGTCCGGATGCGCGGACATTTGCCGACAAGACGGTATGAGCGCGGGGTGCTGCGTGCCTGTGGCGCGCGTTCAGCACCGACCGGAGCGGCAGCGTAGACATGCCGAAGGCAGAACGTAAAGCGCGAATACCGGCGCAGATGGTGGAGTGCCGCAGGCACGGAACCATCTGGCTTTCATCCGTGGTGGAGCCGCGCGCAGCGCGGCATGAAAGTTTACTATGAAAGCCCCGGACGGCGGCTGTGTACCAGGGGGCGCTTGCGCACAATGGTACGCAGACATCGGACGGGCAAGGTGGTATGAGTGCGGGGTGCTGCGTGCCAGTGGCACGCGTCCAGCACCGACCGGAGCGGCA